>DASRJB010000326.1:0-2100 GCA_035649715.1 Pirellulaceae bacterium | reverse complement strand
ATGATCGTATTGCTCGTGCCGTCGCGAATCTCGGCCAGCCGGATGCCGGCGAGCAGGTGATTGCTATTGACCGCGGGAAACACGCCGGTGGTCGGTGCTGTGCCCGTGTCGCCGCTGCAGGCTGCGTAATCCGAGGGCAGTCCCAGCACGGTGCTGCCCATCTGGATTGGGCTGAGCGATTTCGTCGCCCGCCGCGACGGGCAATGGTAAATCTTGATCTGCGCTCCGCGCACGTTCACGATCGCCGGATCGGTCGCCGTGTGGTTGTTCATGCCGTCGGTCTGGCTGACGCCGGTGATCGGCGTGCTATACACCTGGAAAATGTTCCCCTGCTCCATGTACGGCAGGATGAGCAGCGCCCAAGTGTGGCGGTTCTGTCCGCCGCCGGAGCGCAGGTACGGCAGCTTGTTGTAGGTGTCGTTGAAGCCGTGTACGGCCAGGCCGATCTGCCGCAGGTTGTTCGAGCAACTGCTGCGGCGGGCGGCCTCGCGGGCGGCTTGCACCGCCGGTAGCAGGAGGGCGACCAGCACGCCGATGATGGCGATGACGACGAGCAGCTCCACGAGCGTGAAAGCCGCTCGCGGCGGGCGGGGAGAGGCATTGTGCATCACGATTCTCCAATCTCTAATTCTACTTGCGACTGAGCCAAATCCCCCAAGCCGACGCCTCCGGCGGCGTCAGTTCTATCGTCGTGCCGGCCGAAACGGATGCGGGATGCGGCCGCATCCGGCCGGTCCGCAAATCGATCCACCGGCAGTCAAACTCGCCGCGCTCATTGGTCAAATCGAGCTCTGTTTTGCCACCCGTAGCGACCAGGAAGTAGTCGTTGCCCGGATCGGCGAGCAGCCACTGGCCGCTCCGCTCCACTGGCAGCATGCGCGGCAGTGCCGCCAGCAGCTGGTCATTGTCCAGCCGCGGCATGTGCGCTAGCGAACCGCCTGCGGCGGCGACGGTCCAGCCGCCTGCCGGCTCCAGCGAGCAGAGGACGGCCTTGTCCGGGTAACGGCTGCGGCATTCGCGGATCTGCCGGGCAATTTGCCCGTCGGAGCGGCTCTTGCTGCCACGCCACTCGCGCAGCTGCTGCCGCGGAGCCAGGCTCTCGCCGCCGGCGGGCGCGTACAGGCTGCCGTCCGCCGCGTACCACCAGTACTTGAGATCAATCACATCGACCAGCCCGCTCAGCTGCGAATCGGCCAGCACGGCATCCTGGACGTCTTTGGTGCAGCTCAGGCCCACGAGCACCTCGCGGCCCGTTTCCTGCTGCCACTCGCGAATCGTCTCCAGCCAGAATTGCACGAACGCCAGCGGGCCGGTGAACTCCTCGCCGGTCATGAAGATCACGTTCGAGTTGCCGCCCAGCACGTCCAGGCAGTGGCGGATGTAGGCCCGGTGCAACTCGCGCCGCAGTGTTTCTGCCGGCGGGCTGCGCGGTGGATGCGTCACGTCGTAGAACGCATCGGCCATGAAGATTCGCTTGCCGCCGACGTACGGCGGCGGCTCCGGGAAGCCCGTCGGCTGCAGGCAGTTGGCCGGTCGCCAGGGAAAGTCGGCCCAGTGCGCCCCGGCTTCCAGGATGTTGTGCTGAAAGTACATCTGCTGGATCAGCACGAGCCCCTTCCGGTCGCAGAGGTCGGCCAGCGTCTTCAGGCGGGAGAAATACCAGGGATTGAATTTCGTCAGGTCGTATTTGCTCAGGCCGTCCCAGGCGGTTCCCTGCCCGCTGCGAGCCCACGGCTGCTCGTAGAACGGCGGCCAGGCCTCGCCATCGATGCGGCGGACCATCTGGTGATCGTCGCGGCGGCGGTCGTACCACAGGCCCCAGTGGTGCTCGATCGCAGCCCGCCGGCTGGCCACCATTTCATTCGTCAAGGCATCGAGGTCGTCGGTGAATCCCGGGCCTTCGCGGCCTGGGACGAACCGCGTGATGCCGACGCCCAACTCACCGGCCCGCGAGGGCAGCACGCTGCCGCGCCACCAGACGGTTCTTTGCCGGCCGCCGGTCACCAGCTTGCCGCCGATGGTCAGCCAGCCGTTTTTCAGCGCGAGCGGCGCAGCAGTCGGGCGAGGGCTTTCGTCGGGCCTCGCAACGAGTGGCAAAAG
>DASRJB010000325.1:0-8671 GCA_035649715.1 Pirellulaceae bacterium | reverse complement strand
GGCACTTCAGCCGGCAGGCCGCGCTGGAATCGGCCGCCCAGCGGGCCACGGAAGGCTGGCTAGTGCTGGTGCAGGCTGGCAAGCTCGAGGAGGCCCACCAGCTGCGGATGGCGCCGCAGGCGCGGATTGCCGACGCGGAGGCGGTCAAGGACTACTACGAGAAGAACGCCGAGGCCCGGCAGGAGCTGCAGTCGTTCAAGGCCCAGAAGGGCATCGCCGACCTGGTCGCCGCCGGCCCGCAGGGATCGGTCCGCTACGAAGGCGTGACGGTCACTTATAATGAAGGGTTCAGCGACCAGATTCAGCTCCGCTACGTACTGTCCCGGCCCGCCGAGCGCGGCGGCGACTTGCCGCTGTGGATCAGCCTCGCCCGCCGCGTGGAGGAGAAGTCGCACCACGCCCACTGGGAAGTCACGGCGATCACGACGACGCCGCCCACGCCGCAATAGCCGACTCCCGACCCCCGACTCCCGACTCCCGGCCATGTCCTGGCAATCGATCCGCGGGCACGACGCCATTGCCGAGCGCTTCCGCCAGGCGCTGGCCCGCGGCCGGCTGGTCAGCACGTTCCTGTTCGTCGGCCCGGCGGGAATCGGCAAGCGGGCCTTCGCCTTGCAGCTGGCCCAGGGCCTCCTGTGCGAGCGCGCGGCTGAGGAGCGGCTCGATCCCTGCGGCCAGTGCCGCAGCTGCCACCAGGTGCTCGCCGGCTCGCATCCCGACGTGGAACTGATCGGCAAGCCGGCCGACAAGAGCTTCATCCCGGTCGAACTCTTGATCGGCGACAAAGAACACCGGATGCAGGAAGGGCTGCTCTATAACATCTCGCGCAAGCCCTATTCCGGCCGCCACAAGGTCGCGATACTCGATGATGCGGACTATCTCAACAAAGAAGGCGCCAACTGCCTGCTTAAGACGCTCGAGGAGCCGCCGCCGAAGTCGCTGCTGATCCTGCTGGGAACCAGCGAGCAGCGGCAGCTCCCCACGATCCGCTCGCGGTGCCAGATCGTCCGCTTTCAACCGCTGGCGGAAAGCGACGTGGCCGAGCTGCTCCTGGAGCGACGTCTCTGCGACGATCCGGCGACGGCTCGCCGCGCCGCCGCCCGCTCCGGCGGCTCGCTGCAGCTCGCACAGCTCTGGTGCGACGAACGGATGGCCGAATTTCGCGGCCAGCTGCTGGGCCTGCTCAGCCGCGGCGACTTCGACCCCCTTGCTGCAGCGAAGCTGATCGGCCAATTCGCCGACGACGCCGGCAAGGAGTCGGCGCTCAAGCGCGAGCGGCTGCGGCTGGCCGTGTCGCTGGCGGAGGAATTCTACCGGGCCGCCCTCCTCTCCATAACCGCTGGTCGAACGCCCGCCGACGCGGAGTTGGCCGCTGCGGTCAAAGAGGCCGCGAGCTGGCTGCCCGGGGACGAAGCGGCCGCCGCTTGCCTCGACTTCTGCCTGGACGCCTATGGCTACATCGACGCCAACGTCAACCAGGCCGTCTTCATCGAGTGGTGGCTCGATGAGCTGGGATCCGCTGCGCGAGGCAAGGTTCCCGTCTAATCGCCCCACAAGGTGAGCACCAGGTTCCGGCTGCCACCGCTATTGCGGTGCTCGCAGAGATAGATGCCCTGCCACGTGCCCAGGAGCAGCTTGCCGCCGCCGACGGGAATCGTCACCGAGGAGCCCAGCAGCGACGCTTTCAGGTGCGCCGGCATGTCGTCGGGACCCTCCAGCGTATGGACGTAAGGAAAGTCTTCCGGGGCCAGGACATTAAGCGAGCTTTCCAAATCCACCCGCACGTCGCGGTCGGCATTCTCGTTGATCGTCAGGGAGGCGGACGTGTGCTGAATGAAGACGTGCAGGATCCCAGCCCGCAGCGAAGCGATTTCCGGCAGCGCCTGCTCGACCTCGCGGGTGATCAAATGGCATCCCCGCGAGCGAGGCGTCAGGGCGAGGTGCTTTTGAAGCCAAGACATGGACTTTTCACATTTACCAAGTGTCCATCGAGGATGTTCCGCGCCGTCCCTCGCTCCCGGGCCACCCCGAAATAGGATGCTGCGGGGCGCTGCATCCGTCCAGCCGCGATCTTCGCAAGGAGGGCGCGAAGGTCGGGCCGAGAGGTCTGTCCGCGGGTCTTCGAGTTTGACTTGACGTGGCTGTCCACCGACTGTCAAGTAGGCTCCCTTGCTTATGGCCTTATGGAAGTTAAAACCTCGTTCTTGATTTCACAATGTTTCCAACCGGTGGGCAATGGACTGCCAGAGATTCCATAAGCCATTGTTGGTACGTCATTTGCCGTCGTTCCTTGGGCCAAGCGCCTCAACATTTGCCTACTCCGCGCGGGCGGCACTGCGGCGTGTTTTTCGCCGTCACAAAACTCCGATTTGAGGCCTCAAAAAGCTTGACGGCGAGGCACCCTCCAAGAATAATTGGCCGAACACAACGCTGGTCGTCAGGAATCGCCGGCCAAACTGCCGGCCGCTCTCCCCCGCTTGAGAGCCGATTTGCGACCGCCGAGGAAACCGTTTTCGCCAGGCCACCAGGTGAACTTGCCGCCCGCGGATGTTCCGCTGCGGCCCTCTGGCTTGACTGCCATGTTAACACCGCCGGGCTTGGCGTATTGACCCCATTTGGAGAAACCATGGAACGCTGCAAGAACGTGTTTGAGGCCATTTTGAAGTACGGGCACGACGAGGATTGGCTCCCCGATTCCAAGTCGAACTTCGACGCCACCGACGCCCCGGCCGGCTCGCAGGAGAAGATCGAAATCCTCCGCAGGCGGCTGGAGCTCGGACTGCCCCTGTGGCACGACAGCGACCGCTACGACTACAGCGGCCTGGTCGGCGCGATCCGTCCGCGCGATTCGATGTAGCCAGAACAGATTGAACAGAGCAGAGAGCAGGGCAGGCGTTTCGCCTGCCCTTTTTTTCGCGCCTATTTCGGGCCGTAGGCGTCGGCAAACGCCTTCTGCTCGGCCGCGACTGCATCAGCCGCTGCTTTGGCTGCGGCGAGAGCGGCCTGTGCGTCGGCGACGGCCTTGGCCTTGGCGGCCGCGGCATCGTCGGCCGCTTTCTGGTCGGATTGGGCTTTGGCCAGCTCGGCCTGTAGCGCGGCGAGCTGCTCGGCCAGCTTTTTGGCGGCGGCAGCCTTCTGGGCCGCGGCATCCGCCGTGGCCTTCGTCTCGGACTCAGCCGCGGTGACGGCCGCTTGCTTTGCCGCGACCTGGTCGGCGGCAGCCTTCGCCGCCGCTGCGAGCTTGGCCGACGTCTCGCTGAAATTCTTCAGGTCGGTTTCGGCTTGCTGCAGCGCCGCCTCGGCGGCCTTCACCGCAGTCTGAGCGGCGTCGGCGCCGGGTTTCTTCGCCGCCACCTGGGCGTCGGCATCGGATTTCTCTTTCGTTGCTTTGTCAACCTCGGCCTTGGCGGACGGGACGGCATCGGCTGCAGCTTTGGCCGCAGAAGTCATTGTCTCTACCTGCTTAGCGGCCTGGGCGGCGTCCGCCCTGGCCTTCTCGGCGGCAGTAGCGGCCGCCGCGGCGCTATTGGCAGCCTTGGTAAGCGCCTCGGCCTTCTGAGCGGCAACGACGGCGGCCTGGGCCCGCTCGACTTCCGACTGAGCGGCGACGACCTGCGACGCGGCAGCCGTCTCCAATGCCTTGGCCGCCTCCGGATTCTTTTCTGCTGCGAGTTTATCCGCACCCGCCTTGTCGACAGCAGCCTTGTCGGCCGCGGTCTTCGCCGCTGCCGTTTTGTCGGCAACGGTCTTGTCGGCGGCGGCCTTCTCGGCCGTCGGCGCGGTGAGCGCGGCCTGGGCGGCCGCCGCTGCATCGGTCGCGGGTTTCACCGCAGCCGCAGCTGTTTCCGCTGCTTTGACTGCGGCCAGCCGATCGGCTTCAGCCTTTTGTGCCGTTGCAGCCGCGGCGGCCTGCTTGTCGGTCGCGGCTTTCAGTGCGGCGGCCTTGTCGGTAGCAACCTTCGTGACTGCGGCCAATTCGGCATTGACGGCCGCAACGGCGGCCTGTTTCGCTGTCAAATCAGCCTTGGCCAACTCGACCCGTTTGGCGAGCGTCGGCGGGTTGGGGGCCAGCGAATAGACCAGCGTCGCCTGGCCGGCGTCCCAGACGTTCACGTGCCCCAGCCAGTCGCCGCCCACGACGCGGTTGCCGTCGTGCGTGAACGTGCAGCGGAGGGCCGCTTCCGGGAAAGCGGGGAACGACTTTTGCGCCGCCCCGTCGCCGTTCCAGGTCTTGACCGTGTTATCGCGGCCGGCGCTGACCAGGCGGCCGTCGTGAGTGAACTCCACGCAGAACGAGCCGCCGCCGTGAGCATTCCAGGACTTGATCGCGTTGCCGTCGTTGAGCTCCCAGAGCTTGATCGTCGTGTCCTCGCCGGCGCTGGCCAGGACGTTCGAATCCAGCCGCCAGCTTACGTCGCAGATCGCGCCGTTGTGGCCGCGAAGGTTGAGATACTCGCGGGCCGTGTCGGCCTCCCAGACAAACAGGCCGCCGCTTCGGTCACCGGTCGCCAGCAGCACGCCGTCGGGGCTGAACTCTACGCAATAGACCCAGTCGGTGTGCTTGCGAATCTCGTGCAAGAGCTCGCCCGTCTGAACCGAAAAGATCCGCACCACGCGGTTCGGTCCGCCCAGGGCGACCAGCGTGTGGCTGCTGTTGATGTCGGCCGCGAGGACCGCGTCCAGCTCGTCGCCGATCTTGGCGATCCGCCGTCCGCTCTTCACGTCATAAAGCGCCACGCAGCCCGAATGCCCGCCGCGGCCGCCCGCGGCCAAGAGCACGCTGCCGTTGCGGCTGAACCGCAGCACGTGCGGGATGCCCTCGGGAAACGGCAGCACGCCAGAGAGCTGGCCGCTGTCCGATTGATAGAGCACGACCTGCTTCTGCCCCGCTACGGCGACGAGCGGCGCCCAGGGGCTGCTCGCCAGCGCCGTGATTTGCCCGGGCTTCTCGGTGACGACGACCGGCTGCTTGAACAGACCTTCGGGCATCGCCGCGGGGCCGGACGGCTTGCCGCTCTTGCCCACGGCCGCGACGGCCAGCGGGTTCTTTTTGATGGCGACCTTGGAGCCGGCGTTTTCCGGCGCGCCCTGCTCGATCCACTTGCTGATCAGCTCGAGCTTCGCCGCCGGCAGCTTGTCCTGCTTGGGCGGCATCTTGGGATCTTCAGCATGGCTGACCAGGGCCCACAGCCGCGAGCTGCCCAGGTCGCCCGCGATGACGATCTCGCCGCTGGAGCCGCCGGCCATCGCCTTGGCGTAGGTGTCGAGGGCCAGGCCGCTTTCCTGTTTGTCGGCGCTGTGGCAGGTGAAGCAGTGCTCCCGAAGGACCGGCCGGACGTGGTCGTCGTACGTGATCCTGGGACCAGCGGGGGCCGCGGGTTTGGACTCCTGCGCCGTGGCAGCCGTCGTCGTGCCGATCGCTGCGGCGAATAGGGAAGCAAGGAACAGGCGCATGGCTCTTCTCAGTTGGCGGCGGTCTCGTAGCACAAGCGTCCCCGCTTGTGCAGTCCTCAAATGGAATTGGGGTGAGCAAGCGAGGGCGCTTGCTCTACGAATCAGTGGTTGAAAATAAACTCGCGGGAGTTTAGCACTGCCCAGAAGACGTCTTCCAGGCCTTGCTGCGGATTGGCGGATTGGCCGACGACGGTCAAGAGCCGCTCGGCTTCTTCGGGCGTGGGCTTGCGGGCCAGGGCGCGGATATAGAGCGACTCGATGACCTGCGGCGGCGTCTGCCCCGCGTCGAGCAGCTTCTTCACCACGCCGCCCTGCTGAATCTTGCCCTGGATCGTGTTGCCATTGAGCATGTGCAGGGCTTGCGAGAGGGTCGGCTCGGTCTTGGCCTCGCAGGCGCAGACCGTCTCGCGCGGAGCGCGGCCAAAGGTCGTCAGGAAGTAGTTGCTGGTCGATCCGTTGGCGATCTCGACGGCCCGGGCACCCAGCGGCAGGCCCTGGAACTTGTCGCTCGCGCCGGTCACCTGGCTGACGCAATCGAGCAACTGCTCGGCCGGGATGCGGCGGACGTTGGCGTGGGCAAAATTCCGCTCGTCGGTGGCGTTCGATTCGTTCCGCGTCGCCGTTCGCTGGTAAGCGTTGGAACTGCAGATGTCGCGGACGAGCTGCCGGAAGTCGTACTTGTATTCCACGAGCTTTTTACCGAGGGCCTGGAACAGCTCGGGGTTGCTGGGCGGGTTGCTGACGCGGATGTCGTCGACCGGCTCGACGATGCCCTTGCCGAAAAAGTGGGCCCAGACGCGGTTGGCCACGCTGGTCGAGAAATAGGGATTGTCGGCCGAGGCGATCCACTGGGCGACAATCTCGCGGCGGTCCTTGCCGGCGGTATCCGGCGCGGCTCCGCCGAGGAACTTGGGTGGCATGTTGCGGCCGCCGACGGGGTGCCGCACCTCGCCGCCGCCGCTGTTGAAGACGATAATCTCGCGATAGTCCTCGCTCTGCTTGCGGCCGATCTGGGCGAAGAACGCGGCAAAGCTGTAATAGTCGTCCATCGTCCAGCGGTCGAACGGATGGTTGTGGCATTGGGCGCACTGCGTGCGGATGCCGAAGAAGACCTGAGCGACGTTTTCGGCCGTCTTCAGCGTGTCCCGCTCGATCTGGTAATAGTTCGTGGCCGGGCTTTTGAACGTGCCGCCCGTGGCCGAGAGCAGCTCGGCGACCATCTGGTCCAGCGGCACATTGCCGGCAATCTTGTCAGTGAGCCACGAGTAATACAGGAACGCCGATTTGGCGCTGACCTGGTTGCTCGACTTGATCATGAGCAGCTCGGCCCACTTCATGGCCCAGATTTCCGAGAACTCCTTCCGCTCGAGCAGGCGGTTGACGAGCTGCGCCCGCTTGTCCTTCGACGCATCGGCCATGAACGCCTGGTATTCCTCCGGCGTTGGCAATTGGCCGGCGATGTCGATCGTCGCCCGGCGGAGGAATTCCTCATCGGAGCAGACCTCGCTCGGCAGGATGCGGATCTTGTTGAGCTTCGCCCCGACCAGCTCGTCGATGTAGTTGCCGCTGACCGGCGGTGCCGCGTACATCAGGCCCTTGGGCAACACGAGGACCTGGTTGCCGACGGTGTGCGTCTCGAAGCGGGCCATGACGAAGGCTTCGCCGCGAGCGCCAGCAGTCAGCAGGCCATCGACGGAGATCGGGGCCGAGTTGTCGTTGTTCGTCAGGAACGTCGCCAGGCTGGTCACGTCGCGGTCGGTGCCGTCGGCGTAGCGGGCCCGGGCGATGAATTGCTGCGTCGCGCCTTCGCCTTCCAGCACGGCGCTCGGCGGAAAGAGATCGACGCCAATCACGGCAGGCGTCGGCTTGGGGTCGTTCGCCGCGCCCTCGCTCAGCCAGCGGAGCAGCGTCCGGCCGTACTCGCTCTCCAGCTCGAACCGCTTGCCGCCGGTGTGCGGCACCGCGCCCGTCGTCTTCTCGACCATCAGGCTCTCGGCGGGCGACGCCAGGTTGATCCGCCGCACGCCGATCTCGCGCGTAATGCGGTAATAGTCCCCCTGCGGGTCGAAGCCAAACAGCGACAGGCGGAAGCCGTCCTTGCCACGGGCCGCGCCGTGGCAGCTGCCCGTGTTGCAGCCGCCGCGCATGAACAGCGGCATCACGTCGAGCTGGAAGCTGATCGGGCGATCGGCGGCCGCGTCCTTGACCTCGACCGTCGCGGCCGATTTGAAGCCCTGGTACTCGATCTCCAGCGTCGTCTGGCCATCGGCCAGCGGAGTGAGCAGGTTCTTATCCAGCTTGCAGAGCTTGCCATCGACCAGCTTCACGGCCGCCTGGCCGGTGACGTCGAGCGTCACGCCATCGCTGCGCGTGGCGACGACGATGAACCGCTGCAGGTCGGCCTTGGTGTTCAGGCGGATGTCGGGCGGATAGACGCTGACGCTGGTGATCTGGCCGTCGGCGAGGGCAGTAGTGGCGAGGGTCAGCGAGGCAAATATCGCAATGAGTTTCATGGTGTTCTCCGTAGAGCAAGCGTCTCGCTTGCTCACTGATCCATCTGGCACAAGCGAGGACGCTTATGCTACGACTACTTCTTCTCTTCTTGTTCCTTCTCGAGCCGCAATTGCTCCAGCCGCGACAGCCGCTTGGGAGCGGCGGCGGCTGCGGGCTGGCCCGCGGCCGGCTTGGCGGCGGCGGTCGCGTTGGGCTTGGGCGGCAGCGGGGCATCGACCCGCAATTCGCCCGTGCCCAGCGTGTGCGTCACGGTCTCGCCGGCGACGGCGAATTTCGTCACGCAGACCAGCGACGGATACCGGCCGGGTTTGGCGTCCTTGGTGACATTCACCTTGAAGACCAGCTCGGTCGTGTCCTTGCTGAACTCGATCGGCTGCGTGCTGGTGTTCGCCGGCAGGCCGACGAGCTCGGCCTTCGCCGTGCCTTCGAAGTCCTTCAGCTTCTCGACCTTGACGGCGACCTCGGCCTCTTGGCCCTGCTCGGCTGCCGTCTTGTTGAAGGCCAGCTTGTAGTACTGGTCGCTGACCGCCAGGTCGGCGAAGCCGCTCGAGCAGCGGAACGAGTCGTCTTCGCCGCCGCCGCCCCGCTGCCCCCGGCTGCCGGTGCGGCCGGTGACGATGATCTTCCAATTGCCGATGCCAGCGCCGCCGTTGGCGGTGAGCGGAATGACGCCTTCAGCCTGGTTCTCTGCGATCACGGCGCT
>DASRJB010000324.1:0-2404 GCA_035649715.1 Pirellulaceae bacterium | reverse complement strand
GAGGAAAACAAGTGCGACGAGGCCGTGCTGTACGGCGTCGCCGGCCAGGCGGCCTACAGCCTCGACGATTATGAAACGGCCGAGAAATACCTGGCGATCGCCGACAAGGCGGGCAAGCTGGACCGCGAGGGCCAGAACATGTTCAAGGAGCTGCCCGAGCAGAAGAAGGCCTGGGCCGCCGAGCAGGCGATCCGCATGAAGGAGGCCGCCGCGGGCGACCTGCCGCGGGTGAAGCTCGAAACCAGCAAGGGCCCGATCGTGATCGAGCTCCTGGAAAACGAGGCCCCGCAGGCAGTCGGCAATTTCGTGAGCCTCGTGGAGAAGAAATTCTACGACGGCCTGGTGTTTCACCGCGTGCTGCCGAACTTCATGGCCCAGGGCGGCGACCCGAAGGGCGACGGCACCGGCGGGCCGGGCTACAACATCTACTGCGAATGCGGGCAGGAAAACGCCCGCAAACACTTTCGCGGCACACTGAGCATGGCCCACGCCGGCAAAGACACCGGCGGCTCGCAGTTCTTCCTGACCTTCCGCCCCACGACCTATCTCAACGGCCGCCACACGGTCTTCGGCCGCGTAATCGAGGGTTTCGATGTGCTGGCGAAGCTGCAGCGGGTCAACCCGCAGGCCGCCAATCAGCCCGCGCCGGACAAGATCGTCAAGGCCGAAGTCGTCCGCAAGCGCGAGCACAAGTACGAGCCGAAGAAAGTCGAGTAGCCAGCGGCTCGTTTAACCCGCAGCCGGAGGCGCAGGTGGCCGCAGCGGACGCCGTCGCCTCCGGCTGCGGGTTAAACTACTGCGGCCACTGGAGATCCATCATGGCCTGCCGCTTGGCTTCGACGCTGCTGACCGCTCTCTGCTTCGCCAGCGCTGTTACCGCTGCCGAACCCGCCAAGAAAGTCCTCTATATCGGCATCGACGGCACGCGGTTCGACGCGATTGAAAAGGCCGAGACGCCAAACCTCGATGCGCTGGTGAAGGAGGGCATCTACTCGCCGACCTGCCTGATCCTGGGCGACCGCTACCGCAAGAACGACACGGTCAGCGGCCCCGGCTGGTCGAGCATTCTCACCGGCGTCTGGGCCGACAAGCACGGCGTGCATAACAACACGTTCGTCGGCATGAACTACAAGGAGTTTCCGCACTTCTTCGCCCGGCTGAAGGAAGTCCGGCCAGACGCAAAGACCGCGTCGCTGGTCACCTGGGAGCCGATCCACAAGCACATCACGTCCGCCGCCGACGTGTCGATTAACTACGAGCAGAAGGAACACGGCGTTCTCGACTACGACCGCTACGACACGCAGGCCACGGAGGAAACCGTCAAGCAACTGACGGAGCAGAATCCCGATGCGGTCTTCCTCTACATCGGCCAGGTTGACGTCGCCGGCCACGCCAAGGGTTTTCATCCGAGCGTGCCAGATTACATCGCCGCCATCGAGCGGGCCGACAAGCTCGTGGGCCGCGCGGTCGCCGCGGTGAAGGGCCGCAAGACGTACGCCGGCGAGGACTGGCTGATCCTCGTCACCAGCGACCACGGCGGCAAAGGCACCGGCCACGGCAGCGGCCACAACACGCCCGAGATCCTGAACAGCTTCCTGATCGTCAGCGGCACCTCCGCGATCCGCGGCCAGTTTGCCGAGCAAGTCTATCTCGTCGATGCCCCCGTCACCGCCCTGGCCCACCTCGGCGTCAAAGCCAAGGAAGAATGGAAGCTCGACGGCAGGCCCGTCGGCCTCAAAAACAACACAAGCGCGAAATCCCCATGAAACGCCTCCTCCCTTTCGTGTCGTTCGTGTATTTCGTGGTTCCCCTCGTCGCCTCGGCGCAGCAGCCGAGCTTCGTCGCGAAGGAGATCAACGCCAAGTCGGAGTTCCCGGCCTGCGCGGTGATCGACGTGAACCACGACGGCAAGCTCGACATCGTCAGCGGCGGGTTCTGGTACGAAGCTCCGCAGTGGAAGCGGCACTTCCTCCGCGAGGTCGAAATGATTCGCGGCCGGTTCGACGACTATTCGAACCTGGAGATCGACGTCAACGCCGACGGCTGGACCGACATCCTGAGCTGCAACTACCGCAGCCAGTCGCTGTTCTGGATGGAGCATCCCGGCGAGAAGATCAAGAGCGACCCCGAGACTCCCTGGATCAAACACCTGATCGACACACCCGGCCCGATGGAGACCGGCCGGCTGTTCGACATCGATGCGGACGGCGACCTGGACGTGCTGCCCAACGGGACGACGTTCGCCGCCTGGTACGAGCTGACTTATGAAGTGGCCGACGGCAAGAAGCAGCCGCGGTTTATCCGCCGCGATTTGCCCAAGGAGATTGCCGGCCACGGCGTGGGCTTTGGCGACATCAACGGCGACGGACGCGGCGACATCGTCGGCCCGCGAGGCTGGCTGGAA
>DASRJB010000323.1:0-14475 GCA_035649715.1 Pirellulaceae bacterium | reverse complement strand
CGGCGCGGAGGAACCGGCCGCGCCCAGCATCTGGCCGCCCTCGACGGGTGATGGGCCGCCGAACGATTCGCCGTGGAACCGCCGCGGCATCATCGCGGCCATCATCGCCTGCCGCTGGCGGGCGGCCGTGACGGCGTCCTTCAGCGCCACAGCCAGCGCCGGCTCCGGCTCGCCGAAGTCCAGCCGCTTGTCGTCGCCGACCAGCTCGTAGCCGAATTCGTCGTCCCAGGCCTGCAGGGCATCGCGGGCCGCGCCGTACGCCGCCACGCCGCCGGGCCGCACCACGAGCAGCGGATAGGGCTCGCCGGCTTTGCCGCCCGTTTGCCGCAGGTGCTCGCGAATCGTCCGCAGGGCGGCATCGAGCGGATTGCCCGGTCCCAGGGGGCCGCTAAAGTCGTCGGCCTTGAAGAGCAGCCCTTCCGGATGCACGACGACGCCGACCTCGGTGCACTCGATGTAAATCGGCCGCCGCCGCGTGCCGTTGGGGCCGTCGTAAGGAATCAGGGCGAATGAGGGCTCCTTCGCCGCGGCGGCCTGGCGGGCTTCGAGCGCCGCCCGCTTCGTCGCAATGTCGGATTTGAGCTTCGCGGACTCGACCCGGGCGGCGGCCAGGTCACCCTCGCGCAGCGACTGGCCGGCATCGATTTTTTTGGCCTGCTCGACCAGCCGCGTAGCCTCTGCGTCGAGCTGCCGGATGTGGTTCTCCAGGTGCGAGAGCTCCTCGCGCTTGTCGGCCAGCTCCTGCGTCTTTTCGCTGCGGCTTTGCAGCAGCATGGACCGCTGCCACTGGGCGTCTTCCAGCTGCTCGCGGAGCTGCTGGTCGTCGGCGCTGCCGGCCCCAGCTAGTTCTCCGCTGGCCACGGCCTTCACGCCTGCGCCGACGCGGGCCACCATCAGCACGAGCAGGATGACGAGCGCCCCCATGATGCAGATCAGCACCGCGAGGAACGGGAACAGCGAGACGCTGACCTGGTGCCGGCGGGTGCGACTCATGCAGCGCGGGCCCTCACCTGGGCGTGCTTGAGCTCGATGTGGGGCCCGTCGGGAACCTTGCCCAGCCGCGCGTTGAGCAGGTGGATCGCCGCGGCGAGGCTCATCACGGTGTCTTCAAAGTTCTTCGCCCCGGAGAGTGCCGAGAGGTTGTCGTTGAGCGCCCGCTCGAGCTGCACGACGTCGCCGGCCACGCGGATCGCCTGCGTCATCAGGTCGCCCTGCTTCACCATCTCCTGCTGCTGGGCGTGCAGCAGGCGGGCGTTGTGCGAGAGGGCCGTCTGCCACTGCTCCCAGCGGAGGGCGAGCTGCTCGGCGGAGGCCTGTTCGGACTTCGTCAGGTGTGCCGCGTGCTGGGCCAGCGATTGGCTGAGCGCCCCGGCCAGCGCCGTCTGCATCTGCTCGGTCGTTTGCCGCGAAACCCGCTGCCACTGGTCGTGAGCGGCGGCGATCGACTGTTGCCACAGCTCGGCCTGCTTCTGGACGAGCTGCTCGGTCGCCTTGATGACGCCGTGGCTCATCCGCTGCATCGCTTGCACGTTCGGATCGCTGGTCACGCCGATCAGCTCGAACCGCCCCAGCAGCTCGTCGGCGGCCCGCACTTCGACCGCGTCCAGGACCTGGGCCTCCACCCGGTCGATGAGGAACTGCACGAACATCAGCAGCATCGTGTAGCTGAGGGCCAGCGCGGTCGTGTCGAACTTGACATACAGGCCGCTGAGCAGCCCTTCCATCACCGCTTGCAGGTTGGCCATGTCCTGATGGGCCAGCTCGGCGATGACCTGCGTGATGCCGATGACCGTGCCCAAAAAGCCCATCATGGGCGTCGCCCAGACGATGATCCGCACCAGGGCGTAGCTGTCCTGCTGGCGGCCGAGCTCCACGTCGGCCAGGTGCTTGAGCTCTGACTCCAGGGCCGCGGCCGAGCCGTTCCGCTCGACCGATTCCAGCGCGTGCGTCAGCCGGCGGCCGAGGTACGAGCAGCGGTAGCCGGCCGAGAGTCCCGCCAGCTTGTCGAGCATCTCGGTCGCGGCGCTGGCCGGCTGCAATCCCTGCCGCTCGCCCAGCGAGATGCCCGAAAGGGCCGCGTATTGGCCCCAAACGCCGAACAGCTTTTGCAGCAGGGCCGCGACGCAAACGAAGAAGAAGAACGTCTCGACGATGCAAACCGGGTGGCCGACGAAATAGCGATGCGCGAGCGGTTGATCGATGACGCCTTTGAGCAGCAGGGCGTAGAAGCCGACCGCCAGGCCGCTGCCCAAAATGATCGGCCAGGCCAGGCTGCCGAGCATCGAACCCAGGGTGGCGCGGTTGTCGCGTGCGGACACGGGGAGCATCCTTTCTCACGGCGGCCTGCGGCCCGCGCAATGGCGGCCGCAGAGTTTCGCTTGCCGCTAATATCGTCCTGATCGCTACAGCTTAACGAGGCAATTCGGTCATTTCAGATCGCTAGCGAAGCTGGCAGCAAGGCGCGCCAAACCGCGTCCATACACGGACCGGTCTGCTTCGCCAAGACCAACCGCGTTACGACTGGCACAATCGGCAAAGATTGCCAAAGTGTCGCGCCAAGGCCGGCCGATGAAGAACAGCGTCGCCGCGGGCGAGGGGGCAACCAAGAAGACGAACACGGCGACAAATCCCGGGGGGGACGATCGTCCGGGCGAGCCACCAAGGCTCGCCCGGACTTTCTCATTTCTTGACAGTCCTGGCCCGTCCGACTGTCAACCTCTCCACGTCCCGTCCGAACCTAGTACCCAAAGTAAAAGTTCACGCGCGACCGCGAATACGGATAGCCGCCTGCCCCATAGAGTCCCGGCTGACAACCGCAACCCTGGCGATAGCCGTAGCCCCCGGCAAAGCCCGACGTGTAAGCGACGTTCGGCGAGTACAGGGCAACGTTCGGCGCGCGATACGCAATGTTCACGCCCGGATATCCATACCCGACCGCGAGTCCGACGCCGCCCGGACGACAGCCGTAGCCGTAACTGGGATATTGAGCCTGGGCGGCGCCGGTCAACCATCCGCCGAGAACCAGCGCGCTGGCCGTCACAACGGTCAGCAAGATGCGCTTCATAAGAGTGTCCTTTCGTGCCAACGTGGTGAGGGATCGTAGTCGCACACCGCGACCACGGATGCCACCGTGCAAGCACCACGCGTGCCGCAGCAGCAGTCGCAGCACCGCAACTGATGGCTGCGAACGAAGATGCGATTCACTAGAAGCGCTCGGGCGGGCAAATCCGCCAGACCCGAATTGATCTCAGAGTGATGGCGCAGCGTCATCAGTCTGACGGCAAGAGTGCTGCGCGGATTTCCTAGCGTGGCACGCCCGGCGGCGGCGGCAACGAGAGCTTGGGGCCTCCGCCCGCCAGCAGCGCTTCGTAGTAGGCCCGCAGCAGGCCGTGCGTCGCCTGGAATTCGCCGCGTTCCGCCAGCGGGCGATACTGCGCGTTCTGCGGCACCGCGTCGAATCTCCGCAGGACCCCCAACACGGCATCGGGCGGCGGCGCTTTGCCGCGCTGAAACACTTCCGCGGGCAGCGCCAGGTAGCGCCGCCAGGATTCGTCCAAGAGCGGGCTCAGCGCCGACATCGACTTGACGAGCTCGCTTTGAATCGCCTCCACGTCGGCCGGTGGCTGCGGCCGGCCGGCCGGACTCGGCACGGCTTCCATCGGCGCGGGCGCGGCGCCGGCTCCTGGTGGCACCACCTCCGTCGCCGCGCAAAGCCTCGCGATGGACTGGACCAATTGCAGGGCCGATTCCGGCACCGCCGGTGGCGCGCCGCCGGCTGCCGGCGGTCCGTAATACGCCGCATTGGCGTCCTCGTGAATCTGCAGGGCCGAGCCGTCGAGTGAAATGCCGGCAAACAGCCCGCGGCTGCGGGAATACGAGTAAATCTCCGCCTTCAATTCGGTGTCGGTCGCGGCGCTGGTCCTCCGGCCGACAGGCCCGGCGGCGACGGCGGCGTCGGCCCCGAGCGTGAACTTGCCGCGCATCAACCCCTCGACGCTCTTCTGGGTCTTGAACACCAGCACGAAGTCGGTCGCCTGCGCGCCGATTTGCCAGCCGAGGCTGCCGCCGGTGAGCGACACGAACATCGGCGCGCGCCACGAGCCGTCGGGTTCGCGGACGACGATCACGCCCTTGCCATGCTGGCCGCCGACGACGAAGCCGACCTTGATGACGTTGGGAATAATCGCCACGCCGTGAGCTTCCGCCAGCAGTGACGCCGGAATCTGCTTCACCCGCAGGTCGAGGAATTCCTTGAGGACGTCGTTGGCCAGGCGGACCGTCTCCTCTTCCGAGCGGGCGGCTGCGGGCTGGGCGCTGGCCAGCAGAATTGCCGCCGCGAGCAAAGCGGCGAGCGGTGGTGAGCGAAACACAGGCGACTCCTTTCGGCTGGCGTGCGGCGGAAACCTACGCGAGGCCGCGGCCTGGGACAACTGCAATCGCCGCGCCGGAGCGCACGAGCCCGGCCCACGCAGGCAGCGCGTCCGCATCTAACCTGCTGCCAGGTGCAGACTTACCGCGCCCCCATCGCGCCCCACAGCCGGTGGCGGCGCTTTGCCCAAAGTTACACACCGTTGCAGTCGCATCGCCGCTTTGCACAATAGCCGCTGGCACCCGACTGCTATCACACTCGTTCTGCCCGCATGCGATCCCCATCGACTACGGACCCCACCGCGGCCCGCGATCGCTTGGCGCTGCGCGTGCTGTGGGCCGAGCGATTGCTGACGGCCTTCACCATCGCGGTCCTGGTGCTCGGCCACGGCGTACAGCGCTTGGAAGCGCAGCTGGGCGAGGAGATCGGCACTCTCGTGCTGGCGGTGATGGCTCTGCTCACCGCGGGCTTCGCGTGGCGGGCCTGGCTGAACATCGATTGGCGCGAGTTCCTGGCCGAGCGCCGGCCGCAGACGATCGTCCATGCGATCTGGCTGGCGGGCCTGCTGCTGGCGGCTTTCTCCGGAGTGCCGGGACTGGTCGCCAGCGGCAAGCCGCTCGACTCCGTCCTCCGCTGGACGGAGCTCCTGTTCTGGGCGCGAACGCTCGTCGTGGCAATCCGCATCCTGCGGCTGATCGCCGCGGCCCGCACCAACCCCGCCTTCGTCTTTGTCGCCTCGTTCGCGGTGCTGATTGGCACGGGAACGCTGCTGCTCATGCTGCCGGCCGCCCGCGTGCAGCCGGCGGGAAGCTCGGATGAAATCGGCGCGCCGCCGCTGGTGGCCCTGTTCACGGCGACCAGCGCGAGCTGCGTGACGGGGCTGGTCGTCGTCGATACGGGCGCCTATTGGACGCGGACGGGGCAGGGGATCATCCTGGCTCTGATTCAACTTGGCGGCCTGGGCGTCATGACGTTTGGCGCCTTCTTTGCGCTGGCCCAGCGGCGCGGCTTCCTGGTCCGCGAAGGGGTCTTCATGGGCCAGCTGCTCGAAGCCGACGATCGCCGGGCTGTCCGCCGCCTGGTCGCATCGATCCTGGTCTTCACCTTCGCCAGCGAGCTGATCGGCGCGGCGCTGGTCGCGACGGCCGCGCCCGGCGGAACGCTCGGCGAACGGGCCTGGTTCGGTGTGTTCCACGCGATCAGCGCGTTCTGCAACGCCGGGTTTGGGCTCTTGCCGAAAAACCTGGAAGGGCTCGGCGGGCGTTGGCAAATCTGGGGCGTCGTCGCTCCGCTGATCGTCATCGGCGGCTTGGGGTTCGAAGTGCTGCGGAATCTCGCGCAGGTGATCCTTGCGCGGCTGGCCGCGCGCTGGCCCCGGCGCGATCCAGAGCAGGCGAATGCGCCGCCGCGGCTGACGGCGACGACGCGACTCGTGGTTGCGACGACCGCAGCCTTGCTGGCGGCCGGCACCATCGCCTTTTTCATCCTGGAGCGCGACGTGACTCTCCGCGACCTGCCGCTGGGCGAGCGGCTGGCGGCGAGCTGGTTCCAGTCGGTCACGTTCCGCACCGCCGGGTTCAATACCGTCGATTTCACGCGGCTCGCCCCGGGCACGCGGCTGATCGGGATCGTCCTGATGTTCATCGGGGCTTCACCGGGCTCGACGGGCGGCGGCATCAAGACCGTGGTCTTCGCACTGCTCGTCCTCGTTTCGGCGGCGACGATCCGCGGCCGGGAGCGGGTCGAGTTCGCCGGGCGCACGATTCCCGACGGCATCCTGAAGCGGGCGGCCGTCGTGGCCGGGCTGGCCGCCGCCAGCCTGTTGACTTCCACGCTGCTCATCGTGATCTTTGAGCAGCGCCCGGAGTTGTTTCTCGATCACCTGTTCGAAGCGGCCAGCGCCTTGGGCACGGTCGGGCTCTCGACCGTCAACACGGCGACCCTGCGGCCGATTTCGCAGTGCGTGCTCGTGGCCACGATGTTCGCCGGCCGCGTCGGGCCGCTGACGCTGCTCGTCGCCCTGGCCCAGCCGCGGCCGCAGGCCAAATACGAATATCCCAGCGAGCGGGTGATGCTGGGCTAGCGAGGAGCGAGTCGTGGTAGCCGAACTCGCCAGAGTTCGGTCGGTGAAACAAGATCCGAATTCTGGCGAATTCGGCTACGGAAAAAAACAGTGCAACGCATCGCGGTGATCGGCCTGGGACGGTTTGGCACGAGCCTGTCGCGGCTGCTGGCCCAGCAGCGGATCGAGGTGATCGCCGTCGATCGCAACCACCGCCTCGTGGACGAAGTCAAGGACGAGGTGACGCTGGCCGTCTCCCTGGACGCGACCGACGAAGACGCGCTCTCGAGCCACGAGATCCACCGCGCCGACGTCTGCGTCGTGGCCATCGGCGAGAATTTCGAGGCCTCGCTGCTCGCCGCGACGGCGCTCAAGAAGCTCGGAGCGCGCTACGTCATCGTCCGGGCCCAGACGGCGACGCATGCCGAAATCTTCCGCCGCCTGGGCGCGGATGAGATCATTCAGCCCGAGACCGAAGCGGGCCGCTATCTGGCCCGCCGCCTGGCCAATCCGCACCTGGAGGACGTGATCGAGCTGTCGGGCGGCTACGCGCTGATCGAGCTGCGTGCGCCGGCCGCGTTCGTCGGCAAGTCGCTCGAGCAGCTCGGCCTGCGGAACAAGTACCGCGTGAACCTGGTTGCCGTCAAACGCCAGCAGGCGATCGAAGCGGGCGAGGCTGCGCAGCCGGCGGCGACGACTTACGTGCCCAGCGCCAACTATACAATTCAGGCGGACGACGTGCTGTTGCTGGTCGGGACCGATGCGGCGCTGAATGGGTTGCCGAAGTAGTCGGTCGATCGGTTGGTCCGTTAGTCAGTTAGTCGGTTTGGGACCTTACCGACGAACCGACCACCGACTGACTGACTGACTGCCCAAGTGGGAGTGGTGTTTCATGGACAGCGAAGGCGTGTATGTCTGCGACTGGTGCGGCGAGGAGATCGTCGTTCCGCTGGATCTGTCGGCGGGCGAGCGGCAGGAGTATGTCGAAGATTGCCCCGTCTGCTGCCGGCCGAACATCGTCGTCGTCGAGGTCGGCGAGGACGGCCAGATGAATGTTTGGGCGAGGCGCGAGTAGGGGCGGTGGTCGGTCGGTCGGTCGGTGGTCGGTTAGTCGGTTGATTGTCGACTGACCGCCTCCGACTGACTGACCTACCGACCGCTGACCTACCGACCCAACCAGTCCAGCACCCAATACCCGGCCACAAACGACGTCAGGTTCGCCGCCACAATCGCCAGCATGTCGCGGAGGAAATCGCGGCGGTCATGCGGAGTCGATTCCGCCGGCGCGAGCTTCCAGAACGCCAGCCAGAACAGCACGCACTCGGCGGCAGGGGCAAAGATCTCGGCGACCGTCACGTACGGCCAATAGCCGCCCGCGCCCAGCGGCCGCCAGATCAGCTGCGGCAGCACCAGTACGACGATCGGGTACGTGCAGGCGGTCAGCCAGACTCCGGCTACGAGCCGGCGGGCCAGCGAGTGCCGCCGGGACAGCCCCACCAGCAGCACCGGCGTTTCCAGCACGACACTCAGCAGATAGCCCAGTGGCAACAGCGCCCACAACTCGGCGGGATTGGTGTTCATCCGCCGCTCACAACAGCCGCAGCAGGAACGGAACCTCGGCCAAGACGTGCAGCATCGCCACGGTGAAGTAGATGTCGCGGGTCAGCGGATAATTCGCGACAAAGCCGCCCCACAGGACGAGCATCACGATCACGCCCGCGGCGACGGCGGCCAGGATCGCCGCCCGCCAGGCATTGGACCGGCGGGCCAGCGGCACGTTGTCGAGCTGCCAGGGCGTCATCCGCACGCTGACCAGCGGAATCGCCACGATCCACACGCCGTAGTGCAGCATCTCCAAAAACGTGTGCGTGGAGACAAGCAAATGCGTCGAGACGCCGCTCAGGATGCCCGCGCCGGCGTGCTGCGTGATCTGCTGCTGCAGCCAGTCGTTGCCGGGCAAGTTCGGGGCCGAGGCCAGGTTCCACCAGAGTACGCCCAGCGCCGCCGGCACGAGCAGCAGGCAGCCGCGATAGGCCGTGCGCCACGCCGGCTGCATCTTGCCGATCTCGCGGTCGAGAAACCACAGGGCCACGAGCGGATGCAGATAGACCAGGGCCAGGCTCCAGGTCATCGGCCACAGCCAGTTGAGTGCGATCAGCACAAACGCCCCCGGTACGATCCAGAGCCAATTCCGCCGCGGGTTCTGCCGGCTGCGCATCAGGGCCAGCGCAGCGACCCAGGCGACGAAGACCGAGTTCCATCCTGCGTAGAGCGCGAGCCACATCTCGGAGTCCAGCCGCAGCCACTCGCCCAGCCAGCGGACGGCGGCTAGCCCAGCTGCCAAGAGCAGCACTCCGGCGATGCCGGTTGTGAAGTACAGCGTCAGCGGACCCCAGCGAGCGGGCATCCGCGTGAGCATGTACCGGGCCTCGAGCCAATTGTGCGGCCCGGCGAACAGGAACACCGTGACGATCGAGAACCCCAGCGGCGCGAACCCCGCCAGCAGGCACGACGCCGCAATCACGGCCGTCGCCGCCGCCGCAAAGACGAGCGCCGAGCGGGCCGGCGATTCGGCTCGCGGCGGAGCAACGTCATCGAGAGTTGCGGTAGCCATGCGGGGGTGTAGCCGAATTCGCCAGAGTTCGGACGAGAAACCTGGAAAGACCGAATTCTGGCGAATTCGGCTACCGAGCGATCGCGCGGCGCTAGCGGGCAAGCTGGAGCGTCACCGTGTCGCCACCATCGACCAGCTCGATGACGATTTCTGCCGGCACCGGCACAGGACCATTGGGGCGGCCGGGAATCAAGTCGGCATAGGCCGCGCTGAACGCGCCCAGGACCAGCGCGCCGGCCACGATTGCCAGTGCCGTTGTCTTCGCACCGCGGTTTCCGCGGACGACGAACACGAGGCTGACCGCGGCCAGCGACATACAGACTCCCGCGATGATCGTACCGAAGGGCAGCCCAGCCTGGTCGCGAGCGTTGGGCGCGGGCACTGCCCGAGGCGCTGGAGCAGCCCCGGGCGCCGGGACGACGGGAACTGCACCGGCAGCGCCGCCGTGCACGAGGCCCTTGGGAATGATGATCTTGGCCTGCACCGCGCGGCCTTCGCCCTTGATCGCGCCGCGCTCGATCTTCACTTCGGCAACCACCCGCTCGGGCTTCTTGGGAGGCGGAGCGACATTCCCCGGGGCGATCGCATTCCACGCCAGGAGCAATGCCGCCGATGTCAACGTGACCAGTCCGTTCATTGCGAAACTCCACAGAAAGATTGAACCTCTGAATTCAGGCGCATTTTCAGCGCCGGCCCGCACCGACGCAAGCTTGCAGTACCAGACGACCTGGGCGCCTACCTGGTTTTCGCATCCGGCAACTGGTCCGCGATGTGGCCCACGCGGTCGTCTTCGCCGTCGTACGCATAAGTCAGCAGTTCCGCGTCGGCCACTACCTCCAGGGTCGCCAATTCACCCGGCTGAGCGGCCTTGGGGACGTAGCTGACCTTGCGGGCCGTGCGTGCGCGGCCCTTGTCGTCCTTCTGCGAGATCAGATGCCCGTGGGCGGTGAAATATTCCCGCTGCTCGCCGCGGACGCGGGTCCAGCCGGTCAGCCGGCCCGCGGCGTCGTACTGATACTCGTCGCGCCAATCTCGCAGGGTGTGCGTCATCGGGTCGGCATAGTTGCCCCCCTTGGCCGGTGAGCGATAGGCGACCGAGGCGATGCGGCCCTGCTCGTCGTATTTCCGCTCCTCGTCGTCGAGGCAGAAGAACGTCACAAAGCCGGGCGCGGAATAGTAGCGGCCATTGTGGGCAAACGCCGCGATGTCGATGCGGTTGGTCTCCAGTTCGCCATCGGCGGACGCGAACCGCTCGTGCCACAGGGCGCGCAGCTCGACCAGCGAGCCGTCCTCCTTGAGCGGCTTGATGGTGACGCTGCCCGGCCGGGCTTGCAGCGCCGCCCAATGAAACTTCAGCGGCTGATTGTTCGCGTCGTAGCTCGTCGCCGCCGTGAGGATCATCCGCCGCTCGCGGGCCGTCGTCCGCCAGACGCGGGCGATCGCCGCCGGCGTGTCGAATATCCGTTCGCCCAGGTTGGCCGCCTCGAAATAGTCGCTGCCCTTTCGCGGCTGATCCTCCGAGACCACCTGCAGCTGGATCATCGGCGGCACGGCGTCCGGCTGCATTTCGTGGGCTAGCAGGACCATCCGCTCGACATTGAGCTGCCGCTCGCGAAAGACGACGGGATGGGCCTTGCCGGTCAGGTACTCGGCGTCGCTGCCGACCGACGCGCGGCGGAGGATCATCTGCACCGTCGGCATCAGCAGGCCGCGCTGGATGAGCAGTTCCTGCGTCTTCGGCGGAAAGGCGGCCAGCGTGCAGGCCACCGCGTGCAGGAACGACTGGTCGGAGCCGGACGAGCCGGCGCTGGTGATCACGTACGGCGTGTTGGCGGGATAGACGTCGCCGTAACCGTCCGGTCCGTTGCGGCCGGCATCGTAGTCGCGATGCTCGGGATAGAAATAGAGTGCGTTCTTGACGTACTGCTCGTACAAGAGCGCGGCCGCGCGGGAATCGACCTGGGCGAGCCGCGTCTGGCTGCGCCAGAAGGGCCCGCCGGTGAGCGCGGTCGAAGAGTTGCCGAACGTGGGCCGGTTGAAGAAGAAGCGGGCGGCCAGTCCTTTGTCGAGGTTGTCGGCCTTCGCCTCCGGGCCGTACAGGGCGGCGGTCAGCTGCGGGAACTGGCTCAGCGGCAGCTGGCTGTGGGCGCCGTCGCGGTTGTCGTAGAGGATGCCAAACAGCCCGGCGGCGGTGCCCTCCTTCTGCCACCGGCGAATCTGCTCGCCGGTCTTGCCGTGCTCCGTGACCGCGGGCTCCGCGATCCGCGGGTCGTTATCGGCAAAGCGGAACGCCGTTTGAAACAGGTCGAACTGCGGCAGCCAGACCGTGTTCTCCGGGCCAACTTTCGCAAGGCCCTCTTTTCCCACCAGCAGCGGCTCCAGCTTGCTCTGCGCCGCAGGTTTCGCGGCCAACTCCTTGCACTTGGCCAGTGCCGCTTGAAAGCGCTCTTCCCCGCGGAGCGAGGCCAGGTCGGCATCGGCGGCCATTTCGGTCGCCTGGCGAAAGCCCTTGGCGACGGCAGCTTCGAGACTGTCCAGCGCCGCGGCCGTTTTGCCTTGCCGCGCCTGGGCGCAGGCCAGGTTGTAGAAATCGGTCGGCGTAGCCGAATCCTTCGCGGTCGCGCCCTCGAGCAGTTTCTCCGCCTCGGCCCACTTCCGCTCGTCGAACAGCCGCGTGGCGGCGGCCAGGACTTGCCGCGCGATGAGGCCGCGGCGGGCCTGGGTGAATGGATCGGGCTTGGGTTCCTGGGCGGCGGCGGTGCTATAGAGCGCCAGCCCGATGAAAACGGCGATGGGACGAATGGGACAGATGGAACTCATGGTTCTCAGCTCAGCTTCCCCAGCAGCCGCACCATTTCCAGCGCGGCCTCGGCGCACTCCTGGCCCTTGTTGCCGGCGTCGCCGCCGGCGCGGTGGATGGCCTGCTCGAGCGTGTTGCAGGTGAGCACGCCGAACAGCACGGGCAGGCCCGTTTCGAGCGCGATCTGGCCCAGGCTCTGGCTGACTTGCCGGTTGATGTGCTCGTCGTGCGTGGTTTCGCCGCGGATCACCGCGCCCAGGCAGAGCACGGCGACGTACCGCTGCGAATTGGCCAGCTTCGCCGCCACGAGCGGAATCTCCCACGCTCCCGGCACCCAGGCCACGTCGATGGCGCCATCCGCCACGCCGCCCGCGCCGAGCGTCTCGACCGCACCGGCCAGCAGCTTCGCGGTGATATGTTCGTTGTACCGCGAGACGACGATCGCAAACCGCCCGCTGGCGCTGCCGCTCTTGCCGTCGAATACCTGTGGCATTCCGAACTCCTCGGCCTCACCCTACGAAGCCTCTCGCACCGCTGCAAGCGGCCACGGTAGAACGCGGCCGCCGGCGGTGCTACATTCCGGGACGCACCCTCGTCCACCAGCCCGTCACACCGGAGCGGCCATCATGTCCCGCCAGCTTGCGCCAATCTTCACCGCGGTTTTCGTCGGCCTTCTCTCCAGTGCTGCCAGCGCGCAGGAAAACTGGCGCTCGCTCTTTAACGGCAAGGACCTCTCGGGCTGGGTCAACGTCAACCTCGCGCCGACGACCTTCTCGGTGAAGGACGGCCTGATCGTCAGCACCGGCGTGCCGACGGGGACGATTCGCAGCGAGCGGATGTACGAAAACTTCATCCTGGAGCTGGAATGGCGGCACCTGAAAGCGGGCGGCAACGCGGGCGTCTTTATCTGGGGCGATCCGCTGCCGGCCGTCGGCACGCCGTTCAGCCGCGGGATCGAGGTGCAAATCCTCGACGGCCGCACCGCCGACAACTACACCAGCCACGGCGACGTGTTCAGCATCTGGGGCGCGAGCATGAAGCCCGACCGGCCGCATCCCGGCGGCTGGGAGCGCTGCCTGCCCAGCGAGCAGCGCTGCAAGCCGTCGCCGGAATGGAACCACTACCGCATCACGTGCAAGGACGGCGTGCTGAAGCTGGCCGTCAACGGCAAGGAAGTTTCGGGCGGCAGCAACTGCCGGCCGCGGAAGGGCTACATCTGCCTGGAGTCGGAAGGCTCCGAGTGCCACTTCCGCAATCTGCGGATCGCGGAGCTCCCCTCGACCTCGCCGCCGCCGGGCGAAATAGCTGCCGAGGCCGCCGGCTTCGTTCCGCTCTACACGGGCCTCGATCTCGCCGGCTGGCGGCAGCCCGCCGGCCACGCCGGCCATTGGCAGCCGAAAAACTGGACGCTGCACTACGACGGCCACAGCGAAGCGGCCGAGCCGAAGGAAAAACATCTCTGGACCGAAAAGGAGTACGGCGATTTCCAGCTCATCGTCGATTGGCGATTGCCCGCCAAACCGACGAAGAAAACGTATCCGGTCGTCCTGCCCAGCGGCGACGACAAGCTCGATGCCAATGGCCAGGTCGTGATGCAGGAGGTCGATGACGCCGGCAACAGCGGCATCCTCCTCCGCGGCCGCGAAGACGCGCAGGTCAACATCTGCTGTTATCCCGTCGGCAGCGGCGAGGTCACCGCCTTCCGCACCAACAAGCAGCTTGCTCCCGCGGTCCGCGCCGCGGTTACGCCCAAAGAGCGGGCCGACGCTCCGCTCGGCAAATGGAACCGCTTTCTGATCACGCTGAAGGGCGACCGGGTGAGCGTCGAGCTCAACGGCAAGGAAATCGTTACGGACGCCCAATTGCCCGGCATCGCGACGCGCGGCCCGATCGGCCTGCAGCATCACAACGAAGTCGTCGAGTTCGCGAACCTGTTCATTCGCGAGTTGTAGCGGTCGGGTGGCACTGGCGTGCCGCCAGTGTCGGCGACAAGTGCGACGGTTGCATCTTCGAGAATTCTCAGCGTCAGTGTCTTCTGGATGAAGGTCGAATTTCGAATCAGTCTCGATCAACAGGCCTCGCGATGAAGCCGCGGAAGCTCAAGACCGTCAAGCACTATCATGAGCCGGGGGATCTGCACGAGCTGACGTTCTCGTGTTTCCACCAGATGAAATTGCTGACCAACGACGCGTGGCGGCGCTCCCTCTCCCAATCGATCAACGAAGCCGGCGGGCACTTGCGCTTCCAACTCGTAGCGTTTGTCTTCATGCCGGAGCACGTTCACTTGCTCGTCTTTCCGCTGGCGGAGGAACCGGCGCTGGACGCTTATCTGGCCGGCGTGAAGCGCCCCGTGTCCGCCAACGCGAAAGGTGACCTTCAGCAAGCAAATAGTCCCTTGCTTCGGCGCTTGACCGTGCGCGAGCGGCCCGGAAAGTACGCGTTTCGCTTCTGGCAGGAAGGGCCGGGCTACGATCGCAACCTCCAGACGCCGGCAGCAGTGATGGGAAGCATCGAATATCTCCATTTGAATCCCGTGCGCCGCAAGCTCGTGACACAAGCCAGGCTCTGGAAGTGGTCCAGCGCTCGATTCTATGAATCAGACGGGCAGGACCAGGATCCTGATCTGCCCC
>DASRJB010000322.1:0-7020 GCA_035649715.1 Pirellulaceae bacterium | reverse complement strand
ACATCTCTAACCTGGCGACGCCCGGCAACGCGGCTCTCGATTTCGACGGGCCGGAGGTCGCCAGCAACACGCTGCTGGTCAATGTGATCCGCCGCGACGGCCTGGACTACGAAAACCTGTTCCAGGAAGGCACGCTCGAATTCACGCCCAGCAAGGGCGGCCGCACGCTGGGCACCCAGGAGTTTCAGATCACCTCGACTTCGACGGTGCAGGACCTCCTCGATTTCATGCAGGAGGCGCTCGGCATCCAGACCTCGATCGACGACCCGGCCAACCCGATTCCCGGCTCGGTGAACAACATCCCGGGCGAATCGGGCACGCTCGCCGCGGGCCTGACGATCCAGGACGGCCAGCTTCGCGTGGTCTCCAACAACGGCGTCGATAACGCGGTCGATATCGACTCGTCGGCCTTCCGAATCCGCACCACGACCGGCGACATCCTGACGCCGAATCTGGCGTTCGACAGCGTCCAGGACGCGGCGGGCCAAAGCGCCGTGGCCGACTTCATCGCCTACGACACCCTCGGCATCCCGATCAACGTGCGGGTGACGGCCGTGCTGGAGAGCCTGACCGACAGCTCCACGACCTATCGCTGGTTCGCCGAATCGGCCGACAACAGCCCGCTCAGCGGCGCGGACACGTCGCTCGGCACGGGCCTGATCACGTTCGACGGAGAAGGCCGGCTCATCGGCACCAGCAACAACACGGTCACGGTCGAGCGCCGCAACCTGCCGTCGTCCGATCCGCTGGAGTTCGACCTCGATTTCTCGCAGGTCACCGCCCTGGCCTCCGACAACAGCGAGCTTTCCGCCGCGCGGCAGGACGGCTCGCCGGCCGGAACGCTCACGAGCTTTATCATCGGCGAGGACGGGCTTATCCGCGGTGTCTTTGCCAGCGGCGTGACCCGCGACTTGGGCCTGGTCCGCTTGGCGCGGTTCGCCAACCCGGTGGGCCTCGTGCAGCGCGGCCAGAACCTGTTCTCGCAAGGCATCAACTCCGGCTTGCCGATCGAGGGCGATCCCAACACGCAGGGCATCGGCACGATCCTCGCCGGCTCGGTCGAGCTGTCCAACACCGACATCGGCAAGAACCTGATCGACCTCGTGCTGGCCACCACGATGTACCGCGGCAACGCCCGCGTGATCAGCACGGCCCAGCAGATGCTGGACGAACTGCTCAATCTGCGGCGGTAAATCCGATGATCAAACTCACGCGGCAAAGCGGCGAGGTCTTTGTCCTCAACGCCGAGCTGATTCGCTACATCGAAACCGGCGCAGGCACGTTCATCACGCTCACGACGGGCGAGCGGCTGATCGTCCGCGAGCCGCTCGACGAAGTCATGCAGCGGGCCGTGCGGTATCAGCAGTCGAAATTCCTGCTGCCACTGCCGCGGGCGGCGTAAGGGGGCACGGCGGTCAGCTCAGGTTCAGCGGGCCGCTCTCGCAGTAGTTCGGGTTGCCGAACTTCTCGAGGTGGTGGCCGAAGCCGTGGGCCAGGGCCAACAGCAGCCGGTTGTGCGGCTGGCGGCGGAACTTGCGGGAGCGGCCCATCTGGAAGCCGAGGCCGCCGCCGACCAGCACGAACGGGATGTTGTCGAGCGTGTGCGAGTTGCCTTTGCCCAGCTCGTTGGTCCACATAATGGTCGTGTTGTCGAGCAGGCTGCCACTGCCGCCGGGCTCTGGGATAGCGGCCAGCCGCTGGGCGAGGTAGGCCATCTGCTCGCAGTACCAGCGGTTGATCTTGGTAAGCTGGGCCTGCACCTCTTCGTTGCTGTCGGGCTCGTGCGACAGCTCGTGATGCCCCTTCTCGACTCCCAGCCAGCGCATCCGCGCCCCGCCGACGGAGTTCGTGAACTGCAGCGTCGCCAGGCGGGCGAAATCGGCCTGAAAGCTGTTCACCAAGAGCTCGATCTGCAGCTTCGTGATCTTGGGGATGTTGTCGTTGTCTTCCTTGACGCCCGGCTCGATCTCGGGCACCGCATGGCCCACGCTCGCCCGGTCGGCCTTCAGCTCCTGCTCGAGCTCGCGGACCAGCGTCGTGTGCTCGTCGAGCAGGCGGCGGTCGGCGGCGCTGACCACGCTCTTTACCTTCTGCAAATCCTCCTGCAAGTCGTCGAGGATGCTCTTCAGGCTCGCCTGGTCCTTCTGCCGGCCATAGAGTTTCGTAAACATCTGGTACGGGTCGTCGATCGGGGCGACCGGCTTATTCGGTCCGGCATAGACCATGCGGGTCCAGGTGTCGGCCCGGTCGGGCACCAGCACGCCGAACTCGAGCGAGCCGAACCGCGTGCGGGTTTCGGAGCTGGCCTGCAGGAAGTTCTTGATCTCCTGGTCGATCGACAAACCGCTGGCCCAGCCGGCCGGCGTATCGCTGCCGCCCTGCACGTTGCCGGGGAACAGCTCGGTGCCGGTGAGCAAGCAGCCGATGCCCCGCATGTGGGCGTCGCCGTCGCCGCGAATCCGGTCGCAGACGCCGTGCAGAATCAGCGTCTTATCCTTGAGTGGCGCCAACGGCTGCAGGCTCTCTTTGAGCGTGAACTCGGCCCCTTCCTCATCCGGCCAGAACGTTTTGGGCACGATCCCGTTGGGGCTGAACATCACGACCAGCCGCTTCTTCGCCGGCTGCTCGCCCGCCCGCGCGAGGCTGGGCAGGTTCAGCACAAACGGCAGTGCCGCGGCGCTGATGCCCAGATCGCGGAGGAATTCACGGCGGGTGCGGTCGAGCATGATGGTTTCCTTGTAACCCGCCACTCCGTGGCGGGAAGGCACGCGACGGAGTCGCGTGCTACGGGCTAGTGTGGGCAATCTTCTCCGGCTGTGCAAGCGCGGCGGTAACGGCAATCTCGGCAATCAGCTTGCGGACGCTGAATTCATTTTGGGCGAACGACTGTTTGAGTTCGGCGTGTTTGGTCGGGCCGTACGCCCGCACGGGTTGCTTCACGAGATAGTGGAACAGCTGTCCGGCGAAGGCGCTGTGCGTCTCGTCGCTGGCGGCGAGGAATTCGGCCAGGTCGCGGACTCCGCTGAACTTGACGCGCTCGCCGGTCCGCGTCAGGTAGCCGCCTTTGGCATCGATCGGCTTGCCCTTCTCTTCGGTGCGGAAGCGGCCGATGGCGTCGAAGTTCTCCAGCGTGAAGCCGAGCGGGTTGATCATCGCGTGGCAGCTCTGGCAGTTCTTGGAGTTGGTCTGCAGCGCGACGCGCTCGCGGGTCGTCAAGTCTGGATGCAGCTCGGGGGCCAGCGGCGTGAAGGCTTCCGGCGGCGGGCGCAGCGACCGGCCCAGCAGGCTGCGCGAGACGAACACACCGCGGTGAATCGGCGAGCTGGCGGACGTATAGGCAAATCCGGCCAGCAAGTACGGATGCGTGAGGATGCCCGCCCGGTGCTCGGGATCGAGCCGCACCTTTTCAAACGGCGCGCCATCCGGCAATTCGGCCCGATAGACCTTGGCCAGCTCACCGTTCAGAAAAATGCCGTCCGTGAGCAGGAGCTGGCGGAAATCGGAGGCCGCGCTCCAGACGACGTCGTCCAGGAGCAAATCGAGCGACGTGCGGAGGTCCGAGATGACCTGCGGGCTGAACTCGGCATACAGCTCCTTGTCTTTCGACAAGTCGAGCACGCGATCGACCTTGAGCCATTGGATCAGGAACTCGCGGACTTTGCCGCGGGTCCGCAAGTCGGCGATCATCCGCTCGGCCTGCGCCGCGACCTCTTCGCGCGTGCGAAGTTCGTTCTGCGCCGCGGCCTTCAGCAATGGCTCATCCGGCAGCGAGTCCCACAGGCTGAACGACAGTCGGGCGGCCGCGTCGTAGCCGTCGCCGCCCGCGCCGGGCTCGCGGAACAGGAACCGCGGGCTCTTGAGTGCCAGCAGGACGACGCGCTTGATCGCCCCTGCCGGATCGGGCGCGTCCTCAAATTGCCGCTCAACGAAGAATGCCTTCTGCTCGCCAGTCAGCGGCCGGCGGAAGGCTCGCTCGACGAAGCGAACGCCAAAATCCTTGAGCTGCTGGGCTGCGCTGTCGTCGTCGGCCGACACTCCGGCCAGTTCGCGCAGGTTCGTGGCCACATAGGCAGCCGTTTCGATGGCGGCGTCTGTTGCAGCCGAGTCCCATTCCTTCGAGATCGCTGAGCCCCGCTCGTAGCCCAGGCTGCGGTCGTCGGGCGGGAATTTTGTCGTCAGCACGAATTGTTCGGGATTGGTGTGCGGCGAGAGATTCCGCTGCGGAATCACCTCCTCCGCGCGTCCCGGCTGTTTCCAGAGCAGGGCGATGCTCGCCTTCACCTTGGGGGGCGGCGCTTTCTGCTTGGCCGAGTCATCGACGCCCGTCTTCCCCTTGCTGAACTCCAGCACCAGCGGATACGCCCGGCCGCCGATGAGGTAAATCGACGCCCGGAACTCCGTGTCGCTGCCCGACTTCACCAGCCGGTCGATCAGCGGCTGCTCGGTGTCGTTGACGAACAGCCGCGTGGCATGCTCGGTGCGGACGATGAACTCGTATTCGCCCGTGTCGGGGGCCAGGACCGAGCCCTGCCACTTGATCGCGAAGCGGTGAGCCTCCAGCTTACCCTCTACCGGGCTTTCCTCGCCGAAGTCGAACTTCACCTGCGGATCGACGCGCTTCAGGGCCGGCGAACCGCCGCCGCCCCGCCGGCCGCGCCGGCCGACGCGATCGGAGTACTCGGCCTCCAGGCCGCGCTCGAGGTCCCACTTGCCGGGGCTGCGAAAGCTGCCGATCAGGTCCGCGACCGTGTTCTGGTATTGCCGTACGGTCAGGCGCGACAGCTCGATCCGGGCCGGTTGATTGCGGGCCTGGGCCAGCGGCGAATAAAAGGCGTCGTAGATGTAGGTTGCAACTTTTTGGGCCTGCTCAGGGCTGACCTTCTCCGGCTCGCCTTCGGGCATCGTCTTATCGATCAGCGCCGCCAGCTCGTCCAAGGGCCGCTCGCCCACCAGCGGATCGGGGTGGTGCTCTTCGACCCCCTGCCCTTTGTCGCCATGGCACTTGGCGCACAGCGTCTTGAAAATCTGCTCGCCCGTCTCTTCCGCAGCCGCGACCGGTGCGGCAAGCAAGGCCGCCATTCCGAGGGACAGCAACCAGGGCGCAAGCCGCCGAATGGAGGAGTAATGGAAAGTCATGGCGCTAGGCGAAAACTGGCGAGACCGGCAAGCGGCGAACAGGCAGGATTGGAACGAGTCCCCAAGCGCCAACTCATTCCATCAGACAGCTTATCCGCGGCCTGCCGGGAGGGTCAACGCGCGGTCGTCCTTATGCTGCATAACGAATTCTTTTCTCTCGACGTCAGGGGCAACGCAAGGCCTTGTGGATCAATGAGTTGCGACGAAATATTAGTGCATTGGATATGCAGTTTATGCAGCTTAAGGCGTCTGGATTCATGGGTATTGGAAGAGTGACTCTTGGCCATCCGTTGCTCGATTTAACGCAAAGTCGCGGAGATGCTAAAGGCGCAAAGCGGCGGGCACACCGCAGATGCATATGCAGGACTAAGGAAAATCCTGGCGAGCATGATTGGTTGTAAAGGATTGTGAAATAAGGACTTACAGCAATGCGGAAGGCACTGCATTATGCAGGTTATGCACGATAGCCACCGTGCGCTGCATCGAAGACCAACCATACGATGCGCGACGGCCGAGTATTATTTCGTACACGCGAGCATTTTAGGGCACGAAGCGTGGTTGTAAAGCCTGTGCGCCTCGGCTGCTGGCCTCTTTGCGGTAAATCGAGCAGCGTCAGGCCGGAGCCAGGCCGATGTCGGGGGCCCGGCCGCCGGGGGCGATTTCGACTTGCGGCTTGGCCTTCTTTTTGTGGACCGACTTGCCGAGGATTTCCTCAATCTCGTTGTCGTCGAGTTCTTCCTTGGCCAGGAGCGCCTCGGCGAGCTTTTCGAGCCGGCCCCGCTGCTCGGTGAGCATTCGTGTGGCGCGGTCGGACTGCTCGCGGAGGATGCGGCCGACCTCGCCGTCGATGAGCTGCAGCGTGTGCTCGCTGAACTGCCGCTGCTGGTGCATCTCGCGGCCGAGGAAGGGGTCCTCGTCGGCCACCTTGTAGCTGACCGGGCCGACGCGGTCGCTCATGCCCCAGTTCATCACCATCCGCCGGGCCAGGCCGGTCGCCCGCTCCAGATCGTTCTCGGCGCCGGCGGTCGTTTCGTTGTAGATCAGCTTCTCCGCCGCCCGGCCGCCGAGCAGCGTCGTGAGGTGGTCGTTCAGCTCCGGCTCCGACATGCTCACGCGGTCCTCCGAGGGGAGCATCTGCGTCACGCCGAGCGTACGGCCGCGGGGGACGATCGTGACCTTGTGCACGCGGTAGGCGCCCGGCAGCTGCCAGGCCAGCAGCGTGTGGCCGGCTTCGTGATAGGCGGTCTTTTCCTTTTCCTTTTCGGTCAGCACTTCCTCGCGCTTGGCGCCCATCAACACCTTGTCGCGGGCGTACTCCAGGTCGCTCATCTCGACCTGCGATTTGTTGTTGCGGGCGGCCCACAGGGCGGCTTCGTTGACGATGTTGCGGATGTCAGCGCCCGTCAGGCCGATCGTCGCCGCGCCGAGCGTTTCCAGATCGACATCGTCGGCCAGCGGCACGTCGCGGGTGTGGACCTTGAAGATCTCCACGCGGCCCTTTTGCGTCGGACGGCCGACAGTGACGTGCCGGTCGAAGCGGCCGGGCCGCAGCAGCGCCGGATCGAGGATGTCGGGCCGGTTCGTCGCCGCCAGCACGATCACGAAGTCGTTCTGGGCAAAACCGTCCATCTCGCTGAGAATCTGGTTGAGCGTCTGCTCGCGCTCGTCGTGGCCGCCGCCGAGCCCCGCGCCGCGCTGCCGGCCGACGGCATCGATCTCGTCGATGAAGATGATCGCCGGGGCGTTTTCTTTCGCCGTGCGGAACAGGTCGCGGACGCGGCTCGCGCCGACCCCCACGAACATCTGAATGAACTCCGAGCCGTTCACGGAGTAATACGGCACGCCCGCCTCGCCGGCCACCGCGCGAGCCAGCAGCGTTTTGCC
>DASRJB010000321.1:0-6371 GCA_035649715.1 Pirellulaceae bacterium | reverse complement strand
GGCCACGTACCTGCAATACACCTACGCCCGCTGCTGCAGCATCTTTCGCAAGGGTGGCTTTGACCGCGCCGCCTTGCGGGCCGGTGGAGCGAAGATCGTGCTAAGGGGTCCTGCGGAGCGAACTCTGGGTCTTCAACTGCTCCGCTTCGCTGAGGCTCTGGCCGACGTCGAGGCCGACTACATGCCGCACCACCTCACGGCGTATCTCTTCGACCTCGGCAAGAGTTATTCGACTTTCTTCGAAAACTGCCCCGTGCTCAAGGCCGAATCGCCCGCCGTCAAGGACAGCCGGCTGCTGCTCTGCGACCTCACCGCGCGGACGATCGAGCAGGGACTCGCGCTGCTGGGCATCGGCGTCGTGGACAAGATGTGATAGCCGGAGCCGGAGGCTGCCCCAAGCGCCATCGCCTCCGGCTCCGGGATAATTCCGTTTTGTCTACGGATTCCGCTTCACGTTCACATCGACGTCAACCTTCGGCGCCGGCGCTGGAGCCGGCCGAACATCGACGTCAACCCTGGGCGCCGGCACCGGAGCAGGAGCCGGCCGGACATCCACATCAATATTCGGCGCCGGCGCGGGAGCGGGCGCAGGATTCACCTCCACCCGCGCGGGCGGCCCGTCGGTATCGACGTAGGCGTGGCAGCCGCCAAGCAGCACCGCGCCAAGACAGATCGCCAACCCGTTTTTGGAAACCAAACGCATTTCGAGCTCCTTTTTTAATTGAAGCAAATGAGCCACGAATCAACCGGACGACACGAACTCACTCTCACTTCACCCGTGCCAGTCCGAGTTCACCCGTGGCTCCCCTCTCACCGTTGGTACGTCCGCGTTTACGGGTTGTTCCGTTTCTCGGCTGCCCGCTTGGCGTCCTCCAGCTCGCGCTGCTCCTGTTTGATCTTCTCCGCTTCCTCCTTGGCGGTGTCTTCCACCTTGCGTTGTTCGTCAACGATGACCTTGTCTGCGTCGCGGACCGTGTCCGTCACGCGCTCGGCCGCGTTCTTGTGCGCTTGCTCCACGTCTTGCTGGGCCTTCTCGACCGATTCCTCGCAGCCGGCCACGAGCCACGGCAGCGCAACAAACGGCAGTGTGAGTAGCAGCTTCTTCATGACGCATCTCCCTTCGATGTCTTGGACGACCGGCAGCGACTGAATCCAGGCACCGGTCGTGGTGTGGCAGGTTGAATGGAAAGAGCTAGAGGCAAATCACGGGCCGCCACTGGCTCGCCAGCTCCCGATTGCGTCGCCTCGCCGGCCCTTAGTCGAGAACCGCCACGGACTTGCGCGCCAACTTGCCAAAGGCCGAAATCTCGCTTGGCGCTCGGGTATGGAGGCGGCCCCCGGTGGTCGTCCGCCGGTCAAAATGTGCCCATTCCGGTCAGAATCAGCCGTGACGGAAATTTGGCCGAAACAAGACTATGGAGAATCAACGGCACTGGATGTGCTACAGGGTGCGGCGTTATGGATGACGGGCGGCTGCCGGCGAGCCCCGAAAAACCCGCGAATCAGGAGGCCATGGAGCGACTTGACCCCGCTTTTGAGTCGATGTTATAAGCGCCATTAGGAGCAGCATGACCGGCACCTCTTCTGTTCACGCCGTCAGGCCCATCACTGGCATTACCATCCGCGTGCTCGACGGCGCGGACCGGGGACGCGTGTTTCAAAACCTGTCGCCGCCGATCACCATCGGCCGCGAAGAGGGGAACACGATTCAGCTCAACGACGAGCGGGTCAGCCGGTACCACGTCAAGATCCAGGAGGACCACAACCGACTGGTGATCACCGACCTGGAGAGCACCAACGGCAGCAAGGTCAACGGCGAGGACGTGCAGCTGCGCATCCTCCGCTTCGGCGACATGATCCAGCTCGGCCGCAGCGTTCTCTTGTTCGGATCGCGCGAGCAGATCGCCCAGCGGCTGGCTCGATTGCGGGCCGACGAAAGCGACAGCCGCACGCCCGATCCCGAGGTCAACAAGGCAGCGAACATCTCGTCGCTCGACTTCGAGCTGAACTGGAGCGAAGACGCCGATCTCCAGGCCACGATCCACGCCTTGGAGCCGCCGGAGCTGCCCGAGCGGCTGACGCCCGGCCAGGCGGCGCAGCTGGCCGAGCTCCTGGAATTCCTGCACCTGCGGATGCGGAACCTGATCGGCTCCGTCCACGGCGACGGCAAGTCCAACAAGATGACCCTCGACCTGCGGCAGTGGCAGGCCCTGATCGATTTGCAGGCCCGGCTGTCGGAGTATCTGCGGCAAGTCGGCGAACCGTAGCCGGTTTGTTTTGGTGCGTCATCTTTCGCCGTGCGATATACTCTGGAGTTGTGAACCTCTGCTTCCTGCTGCTGCTCGGCGCCGTCCCTCCGCCGGTCGATTTCGACACGGACGTGCTGCCGGTATTGACCAAGGCCGGCTGCAACGCGGGGGCGTGTCACGGGGCCGCCGCCGGCCGCGGCGGATTCAAGTTGTCGCTGTTTGGCGGCGATCCGGCGGCAGATCAGCGGGCGATCGCGCGCGAGTTGGAAGGCCGCCGCGTGAATCTGGCTCATCCCGAGCGAAGTCTGCTGCTGCTCAAGCCGACGTGGCAGCTGGACCACGAAGGGGGCGAGCGGTTCACGGCCGACGGTTCCGAGGCGGCCGTCTTGCTGCAGTGGATTCGCGTCGGAGCGCGGCGCACCGGAGACAAGCACCTCATCCGGCTCGAAGTCACGCCGGCTCAAACTGCGTTCGACCGCTTGCCAGCCAACTATGGTCTGTCCGCCCTGGCGCAGTTCAGCGACGGCACGCAGCGCGACGTGAGCCATCAGGCCACCTACACGCCGGCCGATCCGGCGGCGACCGAAGTCGATCCGCGCGGCGGCGTCAAGGTGCAGCGGCCGGGCCGGCACAGCATCGTCGTCCGCTTTTTGACCGAAACGATCGCCGTTCAAGTCACGGCCGCCTATCCGCAACCGTCGCTCGCGGCCGACAAGCTGCCGCGCAATAACTGGATCGACGACGAGATCAATGCCACTTTGACAGCCCTGCGCCTGCCGCTTTCGCCGCAGGCCGACGAGGCGGCGCTGCTCAGGCGGGTCACGCTCGACCTGTCCGGCCGCCTGCCGCCGCCCGAGAGAATTCTCGCCTACCTGGCCGACCGCCGCTCGCCGCAGGAGAAGTTTGCCGCCGAAGTCGAGCGACTGCTCGCGTCGCCGGAATTCACCGAGCAGTGGACGTACAAGTTGGCCGAATGGCTGCGGATTCAGCCGGGGCCGAACGACCGCGAGGGAACCGAGGCGTATTACGCGTGGGTGCGCAAGCAAGTCGAGGGCCGCCGCCCGCTGAACGAGCTCGTGGCCGAGCTGATTACCGCCGACGGTGACTCGCATCTGCTTGGACCGCCGAATTTTCACCGCAGTGCGGGCGATGCGCGAGGCGAGGCCGAGCACGTCGCCGAGACGCTGCTGGCCGTTCGCCTGCGCTGCGCCAACTGCCACAACCATCCGCTCGACCGTTGGACGCAGGACGACTATCACGGGCTGGCGGCGATCTTCGCCCGGCTCGACCGCGGCCGCGAAGTCAAGCTGAAATCCAGCGGCGAGGTCGCTCACCCGGCCACGGGCGATGCGGCGATTCCGCGGATTCCAGGCGCGGCGATTCTCGACCCTCAGGCCGACGGCCGGCCGCGGCTCGCCGCCTGGCTGACTTCGACGGACAATCCGTATTTCGCGCGGGCCTGGGTCAATCGCCTCTGGGATTCGCTGCTGGGCCGGGGCCTGGTGCATCCGGTCGATGACCTCCGCGATACCAATCCCGCGAGTCACCCGGCGCTGCTCGAGCGGCTGACTCAGGATTTTGTGGCCGCAAGTTTTGACCTGCGGCACACGCTGCGGCAAATCGCGCTTTCGGCCGCGTATCAGCGAAGCGCGGCGACCCAGGCCGGCAACCTGCACGACGATCGGTTTTATTCGCACGCGCTGCCGCGGCAGCTTTCGCAGGAGGTCCTGCTGCGTGCGGTTTGCACCGCGACTGGTGTCGCCGAGCATGCCTTGCCGCTCAGCTTTGCGCCGCCGACGGGGATGGTTAGCGATCGGCCGCGGCAACTGCCGTTCGATCCGCTGGCGGTTGCCGTGTGTGCCGGTCAGCCCGGACAAGCCCGCGACGCGCTGGCCCAGCCTCCCAACGACCTGGCCGCGCAGCTGCACTGGCTCAACGGCCCGGTCGTCAACGCCAAGCTGAACGACCGTGCCAGCGCCCTAGCGGAGCTGTCGAAGTCGAACGCGCCGGCCCAGCAGCTGATCGAGACCTATTACCTGCGCACGCTCTCGCGCCTGCCCACGGCGAGCGAGCAGCAGTTCTGGCAGCGGGAATTGGCCGGCGGCGATTGGGCGCAGAAATGCCAGGACTTTGCCTGGAGCCTGCTTTCGTGCCGCGAGTTTGTGACGAACCATTAGCATGTCAGTTGTCAGTTGACAGTCGTCCGTTGAAAGACGCATGCCATGACGGAATTCCCCAATCCCAAATCCTCAATCCCAAATCGTCCTTCGCGACGCGATTTCGTTCGCATCGGAGGGCTGACGGCACTGGGTCTTAGTTTGTCGAATCTGCTGGTGCAGCGTGCAGCGGCTGCACCAACGGCCAAGGCCAAGCGGGCGATCTTGATTTGGCTCGACGGCGGCCCGAGCCATCTCGAGACGTTCGACGTCAAGCCCGACGCCCCGCGCGAGGTGCGTGGCCCACTGGTGCCGGTTGCCACCAACGTCCCTGGCATTCAAGTTTCGGAGTGCTTGCCGCTGCTTGCTCAGCGGATGCAGCACGCGTCAATCATCCGCTCGATGACCTCGCCGCTGGGCGAGCACAACTTGGGCACGCACTACCTGATGACCGGCTATCCGCCCACGCCGGCTCTCGAGTACCCGGCCATCGGCAGCGTCGTCGCCCACCTGGACCGCGCCGAGCGGACGCTGCCGCGGCACATCGCCGTCCCCAATTTCGGCGTTGGCGGCAGGCGCTATGGCGGCAACGGTTATCTGCCCGAGGAAACGCGGCCCTTCGCGGTCGGTGGCGACCCGGCACAGCCCGGCTTCAAAGTCCGCGACCTCGACTACTATCCCGGCCTGGCCGGCGGGTGGATCGACCGCCGCCGCGAGTACCTGCAGCGGCTGGATGAGTTTTCGCGCAGCGTAGAGCAGGCAGCGAGCGGCGGCACCCCGACGCGCGGTGCGGGTGCCCCGGTGCCTGCTACGTTTGAGCAAGCCTATCGCCTGATCACGTCGCCCGCCGCCAAGGGTGCGTTCGACCTGTCGCAGGAATCGGCCACGACGCGCGGGCGGTACGGCCCGCGGACCATTGGCCAGTCGGCCTTGCTGGCCCGCCGGCTGGTCGAGGCCGACGTGCCCTTCGTGACGATCAACTATCCCGGCTGGGATACGCACGACAACCTCTATACGCGGCTCAAGGAAGGCTACACCGGCGCGAAAGTTCCCGTGGGCCTGGTGCCGGCGCTCGACCTGGCCCTGTCGGCGCTGCTCGACGACCTGGCCGACCGCGGCCTCCTCGCGGAGACGCTCGTGATGGTGATGGGCGAGTTCGGCCGCACGCCGAAGCTCAACACACTGGGGGGTCGCGACCATTGGCCGCGGGTCTTCAGCGTGCTGTTGGCTGGTGGCGGCGTGCCCGGCGGGCAAGTCATCGGCAGCAGCGACGCCACTGGCGAAAGCCCGAAGGACCGGCCCGTTACGCCCGCCGACCTCGCCGCCTCGATTTACACGCTGCTGGGGATCGACCCGCAGCAACTGCTGCACACCGCCGACGGCAGGCCGGTGCACGTCAGCCGCGACGGGCGGGTGGTGAAGGAGCTCGTCGGGTAGAAGTTCAAGGTTCAAAGCTGGCCCCGTCGATTGGGCCCGATCAGTACTTGGTACTCCGTACTGAGTACTGAGTACGAAGCACAGGACTCAGACGGACTTGTTCACATCGCTGTTCATTGCGGTCCTCTTTGCTGCTGAACTGCCGCCGCCGATCGTCGCGCTGGCGGTGACGCCGGATGGCTCCCAGGTTCTCGCAGGCTCTCAGGCGGGAGTGCAGATCCTCTCGCTGCCGGAGCTGAAAGCCGTCGGCGCCATCGCGACGAAGCTGGAGCAGGTACACGAGCTGGCGTTCTCGCCGAAGGGCGACGCGTTGGCAATTTCCGGCGGCTCGCCCGGCGAGCGGGGCGCGGTCGAGCTCTGGCATTGGCCTGCGGCCACACTTCACTGGTCGCAGCCGGCGGGCAACGACGTGGCCTACGACGTGGCCTGGCGGCCGGCTGGCATGCGGCTGGCCATCGCCGGCGCAGACAAATCGGTCACGCTGGGCTTTACACAAGAGGACGTGCGTCCCAGCGCCACGCGGCTCTTG
>DASRJB010000320.1:0-8567 GCA_035649715.1 Pirellulaceae bacterium | reverse complement strand
AACTGGCGGCAGCCGCGACCGAGAAGCGCGGACCGCCAACGACGGTGGCCGGCGATGGCAAGTGGCTGGAGCAGTTACTGATCAGCGGACTTTCGGGTGTCATCCATTTTCAGGCCGTCGGCCTGTCGCTTGGCCCGGATGGCTGCCTGTACGTCGCTTGCGGCACCAGCGACAACCGCGCCAGGAGCTGGGATGGCTCGCAGGCGACGGTACTTCGCAGCGGGGCCGTCTTTCGCGCGCGGCCAGATGGTTCGCAACTTCGCGAATTCGCGCGCGGCTTCTGTCAGCCGCGGGGCTGCCTGACGTTTGACCCGCTGGGAAATCCCTTCCTGGCCGATGTGGACTGGACGGTCGGAAAAGGGGGCGGCCGACTGATTCACGTGCTGGAGGGCGGCAACTACGGCTGGCGACATGGCGGCGGCGCTGCCGCCGGCGGCGAGCTGGCAGGGACGCTGCCCGGCATGCTTCGCGGGGATAGCGCTGCGTCGACGGGAGTGTCCTTTGTGAATTTCGCCAACGGGCTGTTGATCTCCGCGAACGGCGACAGGCTGCGGGCTTTCGCCACGCAACCCGACGACGCTACGCACAGGGCCATCTCGCAGTTCGCTTTGCTGGAGTCCGACGATCCGCTGTTTCGTCCGTGTCAGGCGATCACCGGCCCGGACGGCGCGCTGTATGTCGTGGATTGGCACAGCACCGGCGATTTTTCATCCGGCACGGGCGGCAGCAAGCAAGGGCGCATCTTTCGCTTGAGCTGGTCGGGCTGGAAGGACATGCCGGCGGTCTCGCTTGCACCGCGCGACCGGTGGGCCAAGCTGGCCGCTGATAGCGACGAGCAGCTTCTTGCGCACTTGGAAGCGAGCGATCCGGAGCTGCGCCGCCGCGCCGGGCAAGAGATCGCCGCCCGCGCTCACAAGGATCCGGCGCAGGCCGCCAAATTCCGTCCGCGACTGGCCGCTCTGGCGGCCGACGAGTCGAAATCGATTTCGGTCAGGGCCAGCGCGATCCCGGCTGCCGGTCAACTGCTCGATAGGCCGCTCCGGGAAGCGCTAGGCGAATTGCTGACGCACAAGGATGCCGATCTCGTGCGGCTGGCAGCCGAGGCGCTCGGCAATTCGCCGCCAGCACAGGAAGAAGAGCTGGCCGCGGTCGCCGAGAGCTTCAAGGGAGCGCTGAGCGGAACGGCCGATCCGGCCAAATTGCGGGCGCTGGCCCTGGGCCTGGGCAAGCTCGCGGCAGCGGCCAAGAGCGTCGATCTGGCGGAGTGGAATTTCGAAGGCACGTCGGTCTCCCACGGCCCGAAAATGAGCCGCTATGTGTTCGACGGCCACGCGCGGTCGCTGGAGCTGGTTAAGGGCGCGGCCAAGGAGCTGATGCTGGGCAACCTCGACGTGGCCCTCAACCTGCCCGAGGCGGAGCCGGCGGAGCGGCAGCGGCTCAAGGAGTTCGTGACGCTCACCGCCGAGGCGATGCGGACCCGCGAGCTGGCGGAATTCCTCGATGCCCTGCTACTGCAGGAAGAGAATTGGTTCGTCCGCCTGCCAGCGCCGCTCGAAGCCCGGCTGCTGGCCTGCTACCAGAACATCCTGGTCGATCCGCCGATCAACGCCGACGCGGTCGCCACCTGGCTGGACAAGAATCCCGGCGGCCCCGCGGAGGTCGAAGTCGCCGCGCTCGAAACGGTGTCGCTCGTCGGTACGACGAAAGAGGGCTACGTCGAAAAACTGGCCGACCGGCTGCTGGCCAAACCCGCCGAAGCCGCGCTCGTCGGCCGCAGCTTCGCCGCCGGGCGGCTCGACCGCAAGCTGCTGCCGCGAATCAAGGAAGCCCTCACCAGGCACGCCGCGAGCGACAGCACGGGCGACGCGGCTGCGGTCTTGAAGCAGCTTGAAAAGTAGCGGCCGCTGGCCGCGCCCTCAACTCGCATGGGAAAACCGCGCTTTGGCGGCTATGCTGAACGTTCCGTGATAGGAGCCGGCAGTTGTCCCCTTCCAGCAAAGATCGCTCGCCGCGACGCGGGCCCGGCATTTCCTGGTCGAGCGTGCTGTTCGTCGTGTTCGTGCTGGCGGCCTTGGCGGCATTAGCGGCCTGGAACAACGGCTCGGCCTGGCAGCGGCCGCCGGCGGCATCGAAGCTGTCGCTGGCCCAGATTCCCTTCGACGGCGAGCGGGCCTTCGGCCACCTCAAGGCGATCTGCGCCATCGGGCCGCGCGTTTCTGCCACCGATGGAATGCTGCGGCAGCAGACCTATTTGAAGGAGCATTTCAGCAAGCTCGGCGGCAAGGTGACGATGCAGGAGTTTCCCGCCCGCCATCCGGAGACGGGCAACAACGTGCAGCTCGCCAACCTGATCGTGGAATGGCACCCGGAGCGGACGAAGCGGATTCTGCTCTGCGCCCACTACGACACGCGGCCCTTTCCCGATCAGGACCCGGCCAATCCGCGGGGCCTGTTTGTCGGCGCCAACGACGGCGCTAGCGGCGTGGCCGTGCTCTGCGAGCTGGCCCAGCACATGCCGCAGCTCAAGAGCAACTACGGCGTCGACTTCGTCCTGTTCGACGGCGAAGAATTGATCTTCGACGCCGACCGCGACCCGTACTTCCTGGGCAGCGAGCACTTTGCCCGCGAGTACAAGCTCAAGCCGCCGAAGCACCAGTACGCCTACGGTGTCTTGCTCGACATGGTCGGCGACACCAACCTGCAGCTCTATCGTGAGATCGGCGGCATGAAGGAAGTGCCAACACGGGAGCTGACCAACGACATCTGGTCCGTCGCCCGCAGCCTGGGCGTTCGCGAGTTCATCTTCCAGAACAAGCACGAAGTCCGCGACGACCATCTGGCCCTCAAGGAGATCGCCGGCATCCCCGCGATCGACATCATCGACTTCGAGTATCCCACGTCGCGAATCAACTACTGGCACACGACCAAGGACGTGCCCGAGAACTGCTCGGCCCTGTCGCTGGCCAAAGTCGGCTGGGTCCTGAAGACCTGGCTGGAGCGCGTCAAATGATGGCGCCACGATCGCTGTTGGCATTGGCGATCTCCCTTCTGCTCGCGCCGACCGCTCGGGCCGATGCCGAGGCCGACGCAGCCGTCAAGGCCATCGAGCAGGTACTGCGCGTTCAGGCCGAGGCCTGGAACCGCGGCGACATCGCGGCCTTCATGGAGCACTACTGGAAATCGGACGAGCTGACGTTCAGCTCCGGCGGCCAGACGACCCGCGGCTGGCAAGCCACGAAGGACAGCTACCTCAAGCGCTATCCCACCCGCGAGCTGATGGGCAAGCTCGCTTTCTCGCAGCTCGAGATCAAGCCGCTGGGCGCGGACGCCGCGCTGGTGCTCGGCCGCTGGCAGCTGGATCGCGAAATGCCCGTCGGCGGAAACTTCTCGCTCGTGCTGCGGCGGATGGATGGCCGCTGGCTCATCATTCACGACCACACGTCGCGTACGCCGGCCAATCCGTGAGGCTAGTTCACGGAGGTCTGCAAGCGGCTGAGCACGATTCGCAGGGCTTCTTCCTTCGCGGCGATCAGCGCCTGCTCGAAGGCCTGCTGCTGGGCGATGAGCTGGATCGCCAGGGGATTCGTGGCAACTTGCGGGAGCTGACAGACCGCAAAGCCTGCCGGAAGCGCTGGGGCGACGATCGCTTCTTCGTCAGACGGGTAATTCTTGATACGGTTGGTGAACATGACCGGCCCCAATCCTCGAAATTTGCGGTGTTTTCTCCCTAACTCCCTCAATATGCACAGCGCATGCCGCGGCCAAATGTGACTAAGTTCATCATCTTTCATTCTATCGGACGCCGCTGGCACGGCTCCGGACGAAACGCCGCATCCCTCGCGGAAGATGGAAAAATCTGGCGGCACAGGCATCACAAACCGCAAAGTTTGGTTGACAGTTTTTGGCCCTGCGTGATACGACATTGGCTACTCACGAGGCCGACCCCGCCCAGGGAGGCGCGACTTTTCTTTGGCGACGCCGGCTGACTGGGAACCCAGAGGTAGCGCGGGTGTGACATTTCGGGCCTGAATCTGCCTGCCGCGTTGGCCGAGCGGAGCGGCCCCCACGAAAAGGAGTGCACTTGATGTCTAGCGCTGTCTTGACCGAACGAACGACGCGGGGCGCCTTTGCCACCGGACCGGCGCCGACCGCCGGGCCGATTGCGGCGCCGGCGGCAAACGTGTGCGTGGTGCCGCGGTGCGAGATTTCGTTTGAAAAAACGAAGAGCGGCTGCAAGATCCACTGCCGCTGCCCGGATCAGGTTTCCGCCGCCACGCTGCAGAGCCTCTGCCAGGCGCTGTGCGACGGCACCTGCTCCTGCTGCTGCACCTGGAATGGCATCCAGTGCTGCAACATCTCGCTCTGCTGCGGCCACTGCAAGTGCGAGAACACCAAGGACGGCTGCTGCATCACCTGCACCAGTGGCGACAGCAAGTGCTGCGAGATGATCCAGGCCTGCTGCGAATGCTGCGAGACCTGCTGCAACAGCGGCTGCTGCTGCTACATCTGCTTCGGCAACACGCCCGTCTGCTGCGGCACCTGCGCGGCGTAGTGCCACCCGAAGATCGCGAACGTCACGCGTAGGACGGACTTGCCAGTCCGTCCTACTTTTTTGCGCCAGCTGACCCTGGGGGCGCTACTTACGCGCGGCGGCGGATGGAGATGGCGACGGCCAGCACCACCATCACGCCGACAACAAAGCCCGCGCCCAGGCCTTGCGTCAGGCCCAGGCCGATCCCCACCTGGACCGTGTTCAAAGTCGGGTTGCCGAACACCGCGTGGTAGTAATCGGGCAGCAGCCAGCCGATCAGGCTGCCGAGGATTGCTCCGGCGATCGCACAGGCACCGGCGGCTATCGCGACGATCAGGAAGGCGCGCACCACGCCGAGTGCAGTGGCGGGTCGCTCGCCGCCCTGCGGCGTCAGCGTAGCAGGTGCGGCGTACGGATTGAGCGAGCTCATTGTCGTCGTGCCCAGATGTAACTGAGAGCGGATTGGCGGTCCGTCTTCCATTATTGCTTGCGACTACGGCGCCGGGTACTTCTCCCGTTCGGCGGTCGCCTGAGTAACGCACTGCTCCAGGTAAGCCGTGAAGTTATCGTTCTCCGTGTGGGACTGGACGCCCTTGGCGGCGCGAATGACATGGTCCCAGGCCTTCCAGGCGTTCTTGCCGGTGGCAGTCCGCACGTCCGGCGCGGTCGCTTGGCGCGCGGCCTGGACAGCCTTTTCGGCGGCCTCCATCGCATCTTCCAAGCCGGTCGCGCCGTAGTCTTCCAGCGCGCCGGCGCTGATCGCCGCCTTCTTGTTCTTCTGCCAGTCTTTCTCGTCCCAGGGCTTGAACGAAGTCTTGGGGAAGTCGGCGGCCGCGCCTTTGACGATCGAGCGGAGCGGCGCTTCCTGCCCGCGGGCCCGGTCGGTCAGCCAGCCCAGGTATTTCTGCATCGTGGCATTGCCGGCGTATGCCGCGGACTCGGCCATCTTCTTGATGTTCTGCAGCAGCTCGTCGAGCTTGTTCAGCGCTTCGCGGGCCGCCTTGGTGCGGTCCTTGGACTTCTTCTTGTCGAGCTGATTCTGGTCCGCTCTGAGGTACGACTGGAACGCGTCCGTGACGTTCTCGGCGTCCTTGGTCTTCGGGAAGACGCCCGCCTTGGCAGCCGCGCGGATCGTCTCGTCGAAGGTTTTTGCCGAAAAGTCGCGCTTCCAGACAAACGAGGGCGGCGGCTCGTTCGCAGGGTCCTGGCCCAAGGCCCGCACCTTCTGTTGCAGCGGCACGAGCACCGCGGACTTCACCATCGCCTGCAGATACGTGGGCAGGCCGCCAATGGCCGACTTGCTGGCGGCGACTTCCTGCTTTAGCGCGTCCGGCACAGGATTGCCCTTCACACCGACCTGGTAGGCATTTTGCAATTGCCTGGCCTGAGCCTGGCAGGTCGCCGTCAGCTGCGAAACGACCAGTTCATTGACGAACGTCGTCGAGTCGCCCGTGCTCTTGGCCTGCTTGCTGGCAACGTCGAGGTCGAGATACGCCTGGCACTTGCGGAACAGCTCCTGGACCATGGGGTCGGCGCTCGCCGGCAGGCCAGCGGCGACGAACTTCTTCATTTCGCCTTCGCTGAAGGTCGAGAGGGCCTCGTCGGCGCTCTTGCACGAGACGGCCACGGCCTGGTCGGCCCGCTGGTCGATCTGCTCCAGCCCCTTCAGGCGGGCCATGTTCTCGGCGTATTCGATCTCCTCCGCGTTGCCGCCGAGAACGCCCAGCGACATCGTGCCTTCCTTGCCGTGGAACACCTGGAACGTGTTGACGCCGCTGTTGTGGACCTTGCTCGCGTCGCGCTTCAGCGCTCCGCCGTAATCCGGGTTGATCGCGTCGGGAATCTGGTACTTCTTCTCGACCAGGATCTTCTCGCCCAGGCTGGGCGCGGCGGTCAGCCGGCCGTCGCCGTACAGATTCCTGTTGCCCGCGCCTTCGTTGTCGAACGTCATCAGCATCGTCTTCTGCATCGCCTGCTGCACTTCCAGCGGGATGTCGTCCCCCTTGAGGATTTCCTCGGCGTCGGCCGGGTCGTGCTCGGCATAGAACTTGTCCAGGCCCGGCGCGGCCTCCGTCGGGGCGTTGGACCCGAGGCCGCCGTCGTAGAACGGCCCGCGGCCCTTCCAATAGACGGGCGAGAAAATCGGCAAGCCCATCGAAATGCGGGCGGCCAGGGCCACCGGCATGTCGCCAAAGTCCTTGGCGTTGAAATAGACGCTCTGGCCCTCCTTGCCCGTCCCTTCCCAGCCCGTGATCGTCAGCTCCTTGAAGTTCTTGGGATCGAGCTGGTGCAGGATCGCCAGGTCCTGGAAGGTGATCATCTGGGTGGTGCGGTCGCTGGCGCCGAAATCCTGGTGCTTGACCTTCTTGGCCAGGGCCCGCACCTGCTTCTGGATTGCCGCGTCGTCGGCCCCCTTCAGGCCCATTCGCTCCAGGGCGTCGTCGTCGAGGGCCTGGAGTTTGGCGACCAGGTCGTCGGTCAACTGCTCTTCGGTGTGCGATTTGAGCTTCTCGGTGACCGACTTGCTGGTCAGCTCGTCCATCTTGGCCATCTGGCCGGCGCACGAGGGCCAGGCGTCTTTGCCAAACGTCACGCCGGGATACTTCTTCTTGCTGTTCTTCGAGTCGTACGCCTGCTTCATGATTTCCAGGTTGAGGATCTCCCGCTCGTCGGAGAGGCCGCCGCAGGCCAGGCACGCGGCGTTGAGCGCCCCGATCGACGTTCCCACGAGGAGATCAACGTTCTCCAGCATTCCCGACTTGTTCATTTCCTCAAGCATCGCCGGGAAACCGACCCCCTTGCCGCCGCCTCCCTGGAGCACGAGGCTCTCCAGCTTGGGCGCCTGCTTGGCGACGGTCATCTTGCCGCCGGTGACGAATACCTGCGGCGTCGCGTCGGCCGGATAATCGCGCTTGAGCGTGCTCAGCTGCGACAGGGCCGCCGTGTTGGCGACCATCAGCGCCTTGCCCATCTTTTGCCGCGTGTCGGGCAGGCGATCCGCTGCAAAGTGCTCCTCGCGGATTTCCTGGATCGCCTGCCTGGCCGCGCCCGTGAATTCGGCCACCGCCTCCTGCGGCACTGAAAACGTCATGTCGGCGATCTTCTTGTCCATCGAGGCCGCGAACGACTTGCCCATCTGCTGCCATTCGCCCGCGTCCAGCGGCGGCTTCTCGCGGCTCTCCTTGATCTTGCCCGCAACCGCGCCGATCGCCGCGCCCAGGCCGGCACCGATCAGCGTCCCCAGCGGCACTACCGAGAAGAAACCTTCCTTCGCACCGATCTTCGCTCCCTCCTGCGCGCCCTCCTTGGGCAGGTTGTGCGGCATGGCGTCTTCTACCGCAAAGTCCATCCTGGTTTGCCAGGTAGAGCCGGGATTGGCCTGCTCCTGAAAGTAGAGGTCGGCTTTGGTGACCTCGCGCTCCAGCTCCCAGTAGTCGCTGCAACGCACGATCGGGTTGGCGAGGCCGTCGATCCGGCTCTTTTCCAATTCGAACTCGGCGGCCTTCGGCTTGCCGGGCGGGCCGGCGTGCTTCTTGAATTCGCCGATCGCTTTGACAACGTTGCCTTCCCGCGCCGGCACGCTCAGCTCGGCCTTGATCTGAATGAGCAGCTCAACCCCCTTGGCGACCAGCTTGTCCTCCTTCTCGTTCTGGCCGGCTTTCCTGGACAGCTCGATCAGCTGGCTGCGGTAGGTCCGCACGGCCTGCTCGGTCGATTCGGCGTCCGTCGTTTTGGCGAGCTTCTCCAGCTGGTCGAGGTTTTCGCCGATCTGCGCGAGGATCTTGACAATCTTTCGCTCGGGCGTCTCCGGCGTCGGCAGCTTGAAGGCCTCGGAGATTTCGATTCCTTCTTCAACATAAACGCCGCCGTCCAAAGTGCTCTTTGACATGCCTATCTCTCCTCCGCGGTCGTTGGAATATGGATGAAGGAACAGAAGGTAGCCAAGGAAGCAAAGCAGAATGCAGAAGGGAATCGGCTTCGGGGTGCCCCCCTCCCGCCTTTGCTATCTTTGCTTCCTTCTGTTCAGTTCCACTCT
>DASRJB010000319.1:0-3713 GCA_035649715.1 Pirellulaceae bacterium | reverse complement strand
GCCCGCGGCCTGCTCGGGCGGCATGTAGCTCGGCGTCCCCAGCACCGTTCCGGCGATCGTCACGCCCGAATCGGCGCCGATCCGCTTGGCCAGGCCGAAGTCGGTCACCAGCGGCTCGTCGCTCTCGCTCAGCAGGATGTTCGCCGGCTTGAGGTCGCGGTGCAGCACGCCGCGGTCGTGGGCGAACTGGATCGCCCGCGCGACCTTGGCCACGTAGCGGGCGGCGGTGCGGCCATCCAGCGGCTGCTTGCGGACCAGGTCGAGCAGGCTCGGGCCCGCGACGAAGTCCATCGTGAAGTAGTGGTGCTCGCCGGCCGGTCCGGCGCGGCCGACTTCGTAAACCGCGACGATGTTCGGATGCCGCAGGTTCGCCGCCGCTTCGGCCTCGGAATAGAACCGCGCCACGTCCTCGGCGTCGGCCAGTTCGCCGGCGCGGATCATCTTCAGGGCGACAATCCGGTTGAGGCTCTTCTGCCGCACCTCATAGACCACGCCCATGCCGCCGCGGGCTACTTCGCGGAGCAGTTCGTAATCGGCCAGGCCGTCCGCGGCGGGTTCGCCGTTGCCGCCGCCCGAGAGCGCCTTCCACCGCGACGACAGCCGCTCGAACGCGCCGCTCGGCGAGGCGCCCTCCGCGGGCGGGCGGATGGAGACCGTCGCCGACTGGTTGCCGGGCAATTCGACGGTAGCCGGCAGGTCGGGGCTGGCGGCGCTCGTCGCCTCGGCCAGCGCGGTGAGCATTTCGTGCGGCTGCAGCCGCTCGCCGCGCGCGGCGCGAGCCTGCCAATCCTCCAGCAATTGGTGCACGGACTTCTCTGGATCGGCCCCGGCCCGAGATGAAGCGGCGGGCATGCGTAAGCTCGCGAAGCGGTCCTTGATTATAGGGCGATCGGCAATGGCCAGCTTTCGCGGCCGCTGGGTGCGTGAGTAACCCGCAGCGCGGCAAGGACTTAGGACGCTCGTGCCGCCGGTTGCCCGCCCGGGTTGGGCCACCTAGGATGCATGTCTGGCACTGGAGATAAGATGTCAGCCGTGCGATTGATCGTTTGCGAAGGGCAGGGCCGGTGGGCGGCGGCGCTGCGCGCGTCGCTGGGCGGTGACGCGTCGCTGATCGCCGAAACGCGGAGCCTGTCGCAGTGCGAGCAGGCGCTGTCCGCAGCACCGGCTTCGGTAGTCGCGGTCGAGGCCGCCGCGGACAATGCCCAAGCGGTGATCGCTTTCTTCCTTCGCGCGGCCCGTTTTCCGCAGGCCCGCCTCGCGGCGCTCGTCGCGGCCGAGTTCGCTGACGCCGAGCCGCTGTTGCGCGAAGCCGGTGCGCTGGATGTGCTCTCGACGGTTGCCGACGCGCCGCGACTGGCACAGCTCGCCCTGCGGCAGAAAAAACTCCAGCCAGAGGAGCCGCAGTCGCTGGAAGAATTCATCGGCCAGCGGCTGCCATGGCCGGCACACGCCAGCGATCCCGCCTGATTCGTCAACCTTTCCCTGAAAGACCACATGTCCGCCGCTCCCATTTCCGTAGCCGATCTGCAGAAGGCCCTGGCCGATTTCAAGGACCCGGAGACCGGCCTGGCGGCCGCCGGCCAGAAGCAGATCCGCGACGTCGAGGTTAGCGGCAATGGGGCGGCGCTGACGCTGGCGCTCTCGACGCACTCGGCAGCGATCCGCGAGGAGACGAAGCAGCGGCTGATCGACTTTCTCCGGGCGCGGCTGCCGGGCCTGGCCGATGTGAAAGTGGAACTCGCGGTTCATGAGCGGCCGCCGCAGAAGCTCGGTCAGGTCGGCCTGACGTCCAAAAGCGTGATCGCCGTCGGCTCGGGCAAAGGGGGCGTCGGGAAAAGCACGATCGCCGCGTCGCTGGCCCTGGGCCTGCTGAAAGCGGGCAGCAAGGTGGGCCTGCTCGATACCGACGTCTATGGCCCCAGCATTCCCCACCTGCTCGGCCTGACGGGCGCGCCGCAGCCGACGGTCGTCGATGGCAAGGTGCCGCCGGTGATGGCCGGGCCGATGCCGGTGATGTCGATGGGCTTTCTGCTGCCGCCGGGCAAGGCGGTGATCTGGCGCGGACCGATGCTGCACTCGTACGTGACGCAGTTCCTCCGCGACGTGAACTGGGGCGACCTCGACTATCTGATCATCGACATGCCGCCGGGCACGGGCGACATCGCGCTCTCGCTGTCGCAGGTGCTGCCGCTGACCGGCGCGGTGATCGTCTGCACGCCGCAGCCCGTGGCGCTGATCGACGCCGAGCGGGCGATCTCGATGTTTCGCACCGTGAACATCCCGATCCTCGGCATGGTCGAGAACATGAGCGGGTTCATCTGCGAGGGTTGCGGCAAGCGGTACGACATTTTTGGCAGCGGCGGCGCGCGGCAGAAGGCGGAGGAGCTGAACGTGCCCTTCCTGGGCGAAGTGCCGCTCAACATCAGCATCCGCACGTCGGGCGACGCCGGCCGTACGGCCGCGAACTTCAGCGATCCGATCGTCGCGCCGTATTTGGAGAAGATGGTGGCGGCGCTCGTCCGCAATCTCGCGACGACCGCCGCCGCCAAGCCGCCGATGATGCAGCTGCCGGTGCTGAAGTGAGGTTGAGGTTAGAGTTCAGAGTTCAGGAGACTAACCTCTAAGCTCTGACCTCTGCCAAGAAAAGACTAGAGCCGCTAAAACCTGCGTTTTAACGGCTCTTTCTCGTTGTTTTCCAAAGCTGCGAACCGGGCGGCCGGCGTCCCAAGGGCGGGCAGCGTCGTGCTGCTCGCCAAGCGACGGCTGCCGCGGCCCAGCCCTCCTGGCTGCCGGGAAGTCCGGCGACCGCGGCCTGCTACTTCTTCTTCTTCTTCGCGGTCTTCTTCTTCTTGGCAGCTTTCTTTTTGGCCACTGTGCTTCCTCCGATAAAGGTTAGGCGGTGAGGATCGTCGCGCTGCACCTTGCAGCGCCGGAACTCACCACCGCGTGCCACAAAGCGGCCCGAGCGCTCGCGCGAGAATCCGCGTTTCGGATATCGCGCTCCGCTCGATCCACTTTCAACTCCTTGGCATTCCTGGCACCAGCGATGCTGTCACAGCAGCTCATCGCTAGCACAAGTTGAACTATATCTTCCGTTTGCTTCCGGAATCGTCAAGAGGAAATGCGCGATTGCGCGCGACTTCGCGCACCAGGCATCGCGCTAACGACAAAGCGCACGCGCATGCGCGCAGCATCACCACGGCCTGCGTCCGCCGCCGGCTTGCAGCAGCGTCATGTAGCTCGAGACCGCGAGCGACGCGAACAGGAACATCATGTAGGTCTCGCCCGCGAGCAGCGTGAGCACCGCGACGATGCCGCCGGTGATCACCGACAGCCACAGCGCCCGGATCGTGCCCTGCCACGGATCGTGCTGCATGAAGACTTGCAGCGCGATCTGCCCGCCGTCGAGCGGCAGCACCGGCAGCAGGTTCATGATCGCCCAGAAGATGTTGATCTGGAGCAGGTCCCACACCAGCAAGTCCAGATGCCGGTTGTGCGCTAGGTTGGGGCCCAGCGCGGCGTCCACGTAGGGCATGTAGTTGTGCAGCAGCAACCGCACGGTCCCGCCGCTGGCATACACCGCCGCGATAACCAGGCCGGCCAGGACGAACTGAATCCCCGGCCCCGCCGCCGAAATCAGAATCTGTTCCTGCGGCGTGCGCTGCCGCGGCTGATAGCCCGTGTACGAATCGAGCGACCAGGGGTTGCCGTAG
>DASRJB010000318.1:0-4031 GCA_035649715.1 Pirellulaceae bacterium | reverse complement strand
GGACGGGCGAGTTGGCGGTCAGCGAGCTGCCGGCGAGCGGGAGGCGTCAGCCTCCCGATAACTCGGCCACCCGAGATGCGCAATCATCGGGAGGCTTACGCCTCCCGCTCGCCTTGATCCACGTCCTGCCCAAGCCGGGCGTGACCGACCCGGTCGCGGCGAGCACGCTGGCGGCGATTGCCGACTTCCAGATTCCCGTCGATGCCGTCGTGACGCTGCGAAAATACTGGGTCGGCGGACTGACCGAAGAGCAAAACGAACTGCTGGCGGCGAAGCTGCTCGCCAACGACTCGATCGAGCAGGTCGTCTTCGGACCACTGAAGCTCCAGCGGCTGCATCTCGGTTCGCCGTACGAATTCGAGAAGATCACGGTCCCCATCCGCGAGCTGAATCCGGACCAGCTGGTGGCCCTGAGCCGCGAGCGGACGCTGAGCCTGACGCTGGTCGAGCTGCAGACGATTCAGCGGCACTACCGCGAGCTCGCGCGCGAGCCGACCGACATCGAGCTGGAGACGATCGCCCAGACCTGGAGCGAACACTGCAGCCACAAGACGCTGACCGGCCGCGTGACTTACACCGACGAGCGCGGCACGCGGCAGTTCGGCAACTTGCTGAAAGAGACGATCTTCGCCGCGACGCAGGAAATCCGAAAACAACTCGGCCAGGACGACTGGTGCGTCAGCGTCTTCCGCGACAACGCGGGCGTGGTCAAGTTCGACGACGAGCACCACGTCGCGTTCAAGGTCGAGACGCACAACCGGCCCAGCGCGATCGAGCCCTACGGCGGCGCGAACACCGGCGTCGGCGGCGTGATCCGCGACACGCTGGGCACCGGCCTGGGGGCCAAGCCGATCGCCAACACCGACGTCTTCTGCTTTGCTCCACCGGACACGCCTGCGGACGAGCTGCCGCCGGGCGTGTTGCACCCGCGGCGGATCATGCGCGGCGTGGTGAGCGGCGTCCGCGACTACGGCAACCGCATGGGGATTCCCACGGTGAACGGCGCGATCTACTTCGACCCGCGGTACGTGGGCAATCCGCTCGTCTTCTGCGGCAACGTCGGGCTGATTCCCCAGGGCAAGGAGTTCAAGCAGCCGCGAGCGGGCGATCTGATCGTCGCCATCGGCGGCCGGACGGGCCGCGACGGAATTCACGGGGCGACGTTTTCCTCGGCCGAGCTGACGCACGAGAGCGAAAAGGTCTCCGGCGGCGCGGTGCAGATCGGCAATGCGATCACCGAGAAGATGGTGCTGGACGTGCTGCTGGCCGCCCGCGACGAAGGGCTCTATTCCGCCGTCACCGATTGCGGCGCGGGGGGCTTTTCCAGCGCCGTCGGCGAGATGGGGGCCGAGATCGGCGCGGAAGTCTGGCTCGATAAAGCGCCGCTCAAATACGAGGGGCTCTCCTACACCGAGATCTGGATCAGCGAGGCCCAGGAGCGGATGGTCCTGGCCGTGCCCGAGGAGAAATGGCCGCGGCTGGCGGCCTTGTGCGAAAGCGAGAACGTCGAAGCGGTGACGATCGGCCGCTACGTTCCCACCGGCAAGCTGGAGCTCAAATACCGCGGCCAGACCGTCGGCCAGCTCGACATGCACTTCCTCCACGAAGGCCGACCCAAAGTCGAACGGCAAGCAACGTATCGACTACCTGCGTCCAATCCCAAATCCCCAATCCCCAATCCCCAATCCAATTTCGGCCAGACCCTCCTCCAGCTCCTCTCCTCCCTCAACATCGCCAGCAAGGAATGGGTCATTCGCCAATACGACCACGAGGTGCAGGGTGGCAGCGTGATCAAGCCGCTGGTGGGGGCGGCCAACGACGGGCCGAGCGACGCGGCGGTGCTGCGGCCGGTGCTCTCGTCGCGGCGGGGGCTGGTGATCGCCTGCGGCATGAACCCGCGGTACGGCGACCTCGATCCGTATCACATGGCGGCCTGCGCGATCGACGAGGCTGTGCGGAACTGCGTGGCCGTTGGCGCAGATCCGCGGCGGATCGCAATCCTCGACAACTTTTGCTGGGGCTACACCGACCGCCCAGAGACGCTCGGGGCGCTGGTGCGGGCGGCCTTGGCCTGCTACGACGTGGCCGTCGCCTGGGGCACGCCTTTCATCAGCGGCAAGGACAGCCTCAATAACGAGTTCAGTTATTCGGGGGGCGGTGAGCGGCGGACGATCCAGATTCCGCACACGCTCCTGATCAGCGCTCTGGGCCAGGTCGAGGACGTGCGGCAGTGCGTCACGATGGACCTGAAGACGCCGGGCAACCTGCTGTATCAAATCGGCGCGACGAAGAACGAGCTGGGCGGCTCGCATTGGGAAATGATCTCCGGCGAGCGGGAGGCGTCAGCCTCCCGATCATCGACGGTTTCACAGCGCGACAATATCGGGAAGCTGACGCTTCCCGCTCGCCAAGGCGCCATCCCGCAGGTCGATATCCAAACGGCCAAGCGGACCTTCGCCGCGCTGCACGAGGCGATCCGCCGCGGCCTGGTCCGCGCCTGCCACGACCTGAGCGAAGGCGGCCTGGCCGTCGCCCTTGCCGAGATGGCGTTTGCCGGGAATTGCGGGGCCGCGATTCGCCTGGCAAACGTTCCCGCGGGCGACCTGCCGGCCGAAGGCCGCGACACGGCCCTGCTGTTTGCCGAGTCCGCTAGCCGATTTGTCGCCGAGGTCGCGCCGGCCAATCAGGCCGCCTTCGAAACGATCCTGCGCGAGGCCAAAGTCCCCTGCGGCTGCATCGGCCAGGTGACCGCTTCCGGCCGCCTGCAAATCGACGCGCTCATCGACCTGCCGCTGACCGAGCTGAAAGAAGCCTGGCAAAAACCGCTGCGGTGGTAGCGGCTATCCCCGCAGGAACCCGACCGTCTTGGCCACAAACTCGGCCGGCTTCTCGAAGGGGAGCATGTGGCCACAGTTCTCGACGATTTCCAGGCGAGCGCCAGGGATGTTCTGGGCGTAAAACTCGCCGATCGCGAGCGGCAGGAGCTTGTCGTGGCGGCCCCACAGGACGAGCGTGGGGCATTCGACGCGGCGGAGATGGGCCGGCAGCCGCGGGTTATGGAGGTACGGGTTCCAGGCGACGCGGGCCGTGGCTTCGCGGGCCTTGAGCCACTGGATGATGCGGGCGTCTTCGAGGCTCTTGGGGAGGGCCAGCGGCACGCTGGGGTCATTCGGATCGTGAAACAGCAAATGCCGGAGCTTGTTCAGATCGTCGATGAACAGCTCGGCCATCTTGACTCCTTCCACGCGCACGCCGGCCGCGTTGACCAGCACGAGCTTCTTCACCAACTGCGGCCGCAGAATCGCCAGCTCGACGGCCGTCCACGCGCCGAGCGAGAACCCGACGACCGGCACCGGCCCGAGCTTTTGCTCCGCGAGGAAATCGACGTAGTGCCAGGCCAGGTCGTAGATGTCCTTGATCTGCTCCAGGCCCTTGGAGTCGGCGAACCCCGGATGCGCCGGCAGATAGACCGTGAAGTGTTTGGCCAGCTCCGCATGAAACGGCATCCAGTCCGTCTCGCCGCCCGCCGAGTGCAGATACAAGAGCGGCGGCCCTTCGCCGCCAATGGTGAGCTGGGTCTTCTTGCCGGCGATGACGGGAAACGTAGTCGATGACTTCGTCATGCCTTGTAATTTAACGCAAAGGCACAGAGGCGCGGAGGCGCAAAGAGGACTTCCGTGCGTGCGGTCCCAAGCGGAGCTTGGGACCGAGATGACTTGCAGGGCTCTACGGCACGACGATCATCGGCCGGTCGTGGCTGCGGCCGAGGCAGGAGTCGTTGCAGTCCAGGCCGGCGGCGACGTAGCCGTCACGGTTGTGCAGCGGATCGTCCAGAACTTCCGGGCTGGGAATGATGATTACCAGCCGCACGTGGCCGTCTTCGTAAAGCACGTTCTGGCCGCGGCCGGCGTGGTTTGACGAGCGGCGGCCCTGCTGCGAATCGCTGGGGGCGTCGCCCACGATGGCAAAGCTCGTCCGCCGCAAATTGCACGGCCGTCGCAGCTCGCCCCCCTCGGTGTAGCCCAGGTTCG
>DASRJB010000317.1:0-4231 GCA_035649715.1 Pirellulaceae bacterium | reverse complement strand
GCTTCGTTCCCAACACGGCAGTACTGCCTGACGCGTATGCCCTGAAGAAGGTCCCGCTCGAGCAATTCGCCGCGGCGGTGCTGCCGGCGATTCCGCGGCCAAGCGAGCCGCAAGTCCGCGATCGCATCCGGCACATGGTGTCCCGGCTGCGGCAATTGGAGCGGCGCTTTGAGTCGATCCTGTTTGTCTGTTCGATTCTGGACTGGCCCTGGATTCGCGAGGCGTACGTCCAGCAGGACGAATCGGCGGCGGAAGACGACCTGGTGGAAGAAGCGGAACTGTATCAGCCGGACGAGCGGACGTTGATCTTTCTGTTGGGCGAGTTGCCGTTCATCACGGGCCTTTACGAGCGGGCCCGCTCCGAACTGGATGACGAGGAAAACCTGGCCATCGACGGCGTGAAGGAGCTGCTCATCACGGCCCGTCAGAAATACAAGCAGGACTTGAAGCGGCGGGCCCGCAAGATCACGCCGCACCTGCTCCGGCAGTGCCTCAAGTACACGCGGAACCTGACGCTGTTTGAGAAGCGGTTCACGCCGGACCTCTATACGATCGTCACCGCGGCCAAGCAGACGGCCGGCGACCAGTACGCCCTGCACGTTGCCGAGGCGGCCCGCGAGTATCCGTACACACAAGACTACGGCCTGCAGCCGATTTCGCTGGGCATCGACCGCGGCCGCCTGCCCGACGGCGAAATCGTGCGGCTGATCAGCCGGCTGCCGGGGCCGCCGACCATCTGGCGGAGCCTGCAGCTGCAGCGGCGGCCGGACCGCAAGGAGCGCGACGAGTGGCGGACGCGGTGGAACCCGTTTTCCCAGTGCAGCTGGCCTCCGGAGGATAAGCTGATCGAGGATTTTCGGGCGCACGTCTTCGACAAGGCCCGGGCGGTGATGGGGGCCGATCTGGCCCGCACCGAGCCCTTCACGACCAGCGTGATGGACGGCATCGACATCCGCGACACGCTGCGGCATTGGTATGAGGAGAAGATCTACGTCAAGATTCTGCCACCCAGCCGCGGCAAGCTCGACTGCGTGGTGATGCTGTTCGATTCGCCGGCCGATCCGCGGGACTATCCCTGGCGGACGACCTGGTACGCCGAGCACGAGGAGGAATCGACACTGGCGTTCTTTGCGACCGACTTCGGCCAGGAGTTAGTCGGGCCGGGCATTGCCCAGGCGACTTACGGCGGGGCCCTGTTCCTCTTTCCGCCGGTCGTGATTCCCGACGTCTGGCACGACGCCGAGCTCGATTTCTGCGAGACGCTGGAAGAACGGCTGCTGGCCGCGGCCTGTCGCTACAGCACCTGCCCGCACATCGCGCTGCTCTCGCCCGCGCCGCCGGGCGCAGGCTGGCGAAAGCTGGCCCAGCGGTTCGGGAAGAAATGGGTCCACCTGCCGCTGGGACATTTCAGCGACGCAACCATCCATCAACTGCGGATCGTGCACGTGCTCAACGGCAAGGAGGTCCGGAGCTACGCGGCGGAGTTTATCCGCAAAGCGTAACAAAGCCGCGACCAGTGGTCGCGGTCTACCCGCAAACCGCGACCATTGGTCGCGGCTTTGAGTGGGGGTAGTTGACTCAGGGCGCGCTGTACGCTTGGATACGGGTCGGTCTTCTAGTCTCACCCGTTCCAGGAGTTTTCGACATGACGCGCACGTTCTCGCTCGCACTGATTCTCGTCTTGTTCACGGCTGCGGCGATCGCCCAGGAACAGCCGCCGACGCCTAAGCCGGGGCCGGAGCACGCGCTGCTCAAGAAGCTGGAGGGCACTTGGGACGCGGTGATGAAGATGGCCGAAGTGCCCGCGCCGATGAAGGGGGTCGCGACTTACAAGATGGAACTGGATGGGATGTGGCTGACCAGCGAATTCAAGATGGATGATCCCGCGATGAAGTTCACCGGCCGCGGGCTGGACGGTTTCGACCAGAACAAGAAGAAGTATGTCGGCATTTGGGTCGATTCGATGTCCTCCGCGCCGATGGTGATGGAAGGCACCTTCGACGAGAGGACGAAGACTTCGACGATGCTGGGAGAAGGCCCCGGCCCCGACGGCAAGCCGCAGAAGTACAAGATCGTGACCAAGCACGTGGACGACGACCACCAAAACTTCGAGATGTTTATGGTCGGCGCCGACGGCAAGGAGAGCTCGGCGTTTACGATCGCCTACACGCGGAAGAAGAAGTAGGCGCGCGTGGGGCAGTCATTCCTGTCTGCCGTGAATGCACCTCGTGCCCAAGCTCCGCTTGGGCACGCAGTCCGGAAGCTCGGCTTCCCGTCCCGCTCACGAAGCAGAGCTTCGGAACTTGCGGTGCCAAGCGGAGCTTGGGACCGAGTCATGAGGCAGACAAGAATGTCTGCCCCACTACGGATACAGCGAATAGCCGCTGACGGCGGTGGGAATCTTGTAGAGCATCTTCCCCGCCGTCACGAAGAGCATCTTCTTGTCCGGGCCGCCGAAGGCGAGGTTGGTGATCACGTCTTCGGCGACCGGAATCCGGCCAATCAACTCGCCGCGCGGCGAAATCACATACACGCCGGCCGGCACGTCGGCCGACTCGTTGGCGGTCCGTGGGGCGAGGATGCCCGCGGCAACCCACAAGTTGCCTTGTGAATCCAGCCGCATGCCGTCGCCGCCCCGGCCGCGGCCGAAATCGTAAACCTGCCGCTGTTTGGCGACCGAGCCGTCGGCGGCGACGTCGAAGGCCCAGATCTTGCGATTGGCGGTCGGGCTGATGTAGTTGCTGTCCACGACGTACAGCGTCCTGCCGTCGGGCGTCACGGCGATGCCGTTGGGCCGGCCGATCGCCGGCTGCGTAATGACCCGCGTCACCTTGCCGTCGGCGTCGATCCGATAGACGGCCTCGTGCGAGTGCTCCATGATCGAACGGTCGGGGGCATAGAGCGGATCGGTGAACCAGATCCGTCCCGCGGGATCGACAACCACGTCGTTGGGGCTGTTGTAGCGCTTGCCCTCAAAGCGCTCGGTCAAGACTTCGACGTTACCGGTGGCCAGCTCGGTGCGGACAACGCGCCGCCGGCCGCCGGGGCCGTTCTCCGCCCCTTCGCAGCTGATCAAGCGGCCCTGGGCGTCGAACGTGTTGCCGTTGGTCCGGCCGCTGTCGGCGCGGAAGGTGGTCACGATTCCCGCGGCATCCATCTTCAAGATGCGGTTCCCCTGGATGTCGCTGAAATAGACGTTGCCGGCTTTATCGACCGCAGGTCCTTCCAGAAAGCAAATCCCGGCGGCGACAGCCAGTTTGGCCTCGGGCGCGAGCAGCGCGGCGGGGAGCGGCGTTTTCGTGAGATCGGGCATTTGAGCGGCGCTCCAGGTCGGGCAACAGCAACAGCAACACAGCACAGCGGCAGCCAGCGGGCGTAGCATGATGTTCTCCGCAACAACGGTGACGAAGCGGCGAGGCCAGTCGGATGATATTACCGCCTGGACGGCGCTTTCAATCGGACGATCACGCGCGTACCCTGGCCGGCGGCGCTCTGAATCTGCAAGTCCGCATCGAGGACGCTGGCTCGGGACTGCATGCCCCGCACGCCGTGGTGGCCCGCGGGGATTTTTTTGGGATCGAAACCTGCGCCATCGTCGCAGATCGACAACTCCAACTGCTCGCCCACTTGCTTGAGGCCCACCTCGACACGCGTAGCCTTGGCGTGCTTCCACGAGTTGAACAAGGCCTCCTGCGCAATCCTCAGCAACAGGTGCTGGGCGGAGTCGGGCAGCCGCGGAAAGCTCGCCTCGCAACGGTAAATTACGGGCAAGCTCAGTTCGCTGCGGAACTTGCCAACCAGCCGGTCCAGGGCGGCGTCCAGCCCCGACGCGTCGTACTCAACTAATGCCAGGCCGCTGATGATTCGCCGCGCCTCGGCGATGCTCTCCCTGAGCAGGCGCAGCCCGCCGGCAAAATTCTCGGCCACCTCCGGCGACGAAAAAGTCGCGTCGCGTCCAGCAGCTTCCAGTAGCATGGCCGCGGCTGACATATCTTGCACGATGCCGTCGTGGATCTCGTAGCTCAGCAGTTGCCGGTCGCGCTCGGCAAGCGCCAGCGATTGCTTCAAACGATCCACTTCTTCCATGAATTGAGCCGCGACGAGCGTTTCCAGATTTGGTGCGGCCATGTATACGCTGCCTGCAGCGCGGCATTCACCACCACTCACCACTCACCACCTAAATATACCGATTCAGCAGGTGCTCCAGCATTTCCTGCCGGCCGCTCTTGTT
>DASRJB010000316.1:0-2669 GCA_035649715.1 Pirellulaceae bacterium | reverse complement strand
CGGCGTCCACGTGCAGGGGCGGTACGAAGTGCAGGTGCTCGACAGCTTTGGCCTGGAGGGGAAGAACAACGAGTGCGGCGGCATCTATTCGATCGCCGAGCCGGCCGTGAACATGTGCCTGCCGCCGCTCGCCTGGCAGACCTACGACATCGACTTCATCTCCGCCAAATACGACGCCGACGGCAAGAAGACCACCAACGCCCGCATGACCGTCAAGCACAACGGCGTCGTGATTCACGACAACCTCGAAATGAAAACGGGCAATCCCGGCTACAAGCCCGAAGGCCCCGAGAAGGTCGGCCTCTTCCTCCAGGAACACGGCAACCCGGTCGCGTTCCGGAATATTTGGGTCGTGGAGAAGTAGCCCAGGCAACCACGGAAAGTCAGGCATGCGGCAGAAGTTCGCGGGAAATTGGTCTTTGGCAATCGGCCGATTCTCGCGACAATCCGCGGCGAATGTCGGAAGACCGCGACCATTGGTCGCGGCTTTGTCAGCCATGGATGGCCTATGTACAAGCTCCTGCTTTCGTGGCGGTATCTGCGGACGCGGTATATCGCCCTGGCTTCGATCATCAGCGTCACGCTGGGCGTAGGGACGCTGATCGTCGTCAACAGCGTCATGGCGGGATTCGCCCGCGAGATGCACATCCGCCTGCACAGCATCCTCGCCGACATCGTCGTCGAGTCCCACTCGGCCGACGGGCTGCCGAATCCAGCCTGGCACATGGAGGAAATCCGCAAGACCGTCGGCAGCGACCTGCAGGGAATGACCGCCGCGGTGCACATCCCGGCGATGCTCAACATCTCCGTCCGCGGGCAGTGGATCACGCGGCCCGTCACGCTGATCGGCATCGACGAGGCGACCTACGCCGACGTGAGCGATTTTCGCGAGTACCTGCTGCACCCGGCCAACCGCCAGAAGCTGAGTTTTCTCCTTCGCGAGGACGGCTACGGCGACAAGGACCACGCGATTCCGCCCGCCGGCTGGCGCTATCGCCGCATGAAAATCATCACCGAGCGCGACCTGGAGGCGCAGGAAAGGCTGCTGCGGGCCGCCATCAACCCCGGCGGAGCCGGCGAGACGCCGCTGGCCGCCGAGGGGAGCACAATCCCGCCCGATCCGACCGGCATTCCGCAGGACCCGTTCGCAGGCACGAACACTGCGCCGACGTTTGACCCGGCCAAGGAGCAAAAGGCCGGCATCATCCTGGGCATCGCCATCGGCAGCGTCCGCCAGCGCGACGCGGCGGGCAACGTCATGGACTATTACCTCTGCCGCCCGGGCGACGACGTGCGCGTGACCTTCCCCTCGGCGGGCACGCCGCCCAAGGCCGTCAGCGACGTCTGCACGATCGTCGATTTCTACGAAAGCAAGATGAGCGAGTACGACGGCGGCTTCGCCTTCGTGCCGCTGGCCTGGCTGCAGCAGCAACGGGTGATGGGAGACGCCGTGACGACGATCCAGCTTCGCCTCGTGCCGGGGGCCGACCTGAAGCTCGTCCGCGACAAGCTGCGGGCCCGCTTTCCCGCCGAGGAATTCGCCTACCGCATCCAGACCTGGCGCGACATGCAGGGACCGCTCCTGGCGGCCGTGCAAATGGAAACCACGCTCCTCAACATCCTCCTGTTCCTGATTATCGCGGTCGCCGGCTTCGGCATCCTGGCGACGTTCTTCATGATCGTCGTCGAAAAGACCCGCGACATCGGCATCCTCAAGGCCTTGGGCGCTCCCAGCCGCGGCGTGATGAGCATCTTCCTCAGCTACGGCTTCTCGCTGGGCGTGGTCGGCAGCGGCGTCGGGATGATCGGCGGCCTCTTGTTCGTGAAGTACATCAACGAGTTGGCCAAGGGGGTCGAGCTGCTCACGGGCCAGGAAGTGTTCGATCCAACCGTCTATTACTTTCAGGAAATTCCCACGGTCATTCAGCCGCTGACAGTCGCGGGCGTGGTCATCGGCGCGGTGGCGATCGCGCTCCTGGCCAGCGTGCTGCCCGCGCTGCGCGCGGCACGGCTGCATCCGGTGGAGGCGCTGCGTTATGAGTAGTGTGCAGGAGCAAGGGTTCAGAGTTCAGGGTTCGGGGTTCAGAAGCCAGCAAGGGGCGAGCGGGGGGCGTCAGTCCCCTGAGGCCGCCGCCCCACGGATCGACCCTGCACACGCCGCGAAAACCGCGAGCAAAACCCTTTTGCACGCCATCGATCTCGAAAAGAGCTACCGCAAGGGCCAGCACGTCGTGCCGGTGCTTAAGGGTGTCGATTTCCAGGTCCGCGAAGGCGAACTCGTCGCGGTCGCCGGACAGAGCGGCTGCGGCAAGAGCACGCTGCTGCACCTGCTCTGCACGCTCGACGCGCCGGACGCCGGCGAAATCCACTTTGAAGGCAACCGCATCGACGACCTCGCCCCGCGCGGCCGTGACGTACTGCGGAACAAGTATTTCGGCATGATTTTTCAGTTCTATCACCTGCTGCCGGAACTTTCGGCGCTGGAGAACGTGCTCGCGCCGATCATGATCCGCTACGGCGTCATCAGCTATTTCCTCCATCGCCGCCAGCACGTCGAGCGGGCCCAGGCGCTCTTGGACCTCGTCGGCCTCTCGCACCGGCTCACGCACAAGCCGCGCGAGCTCTCCGGCGGCGAGATGCAGCGGACCGCCATCGCCCGGGCCCTCATC
>DASRJB010000315.1:0-4678 GCA_035649715.1 Pirellulaceae bacterium | reverse complement strand
CAGTTGGCGGCTGTCCGCTTCGTTGGCGCAGATCGTTTCTACCCGGATGCCTCTTTGGCTGCGGACCCCCCCGGACCAGCAGCCGACCAGGAAAGCGCTGATGATTCGCACGCTTCTTTCCTTTTGCCTCTTGTTTGGCGGGCTGGTCGCGGTGAGCAAGTGGCTCCACGACGCGACCTGCCCGGCGGCGGGCGACGCAATGCCGGCCGACTCGAGTGCCGAGCCGGCCCCGGCGCCGCCTGCGGCCGCGAAGCCGTCCCGCTTGCCCTCGAGCGGCGAGGCGCAGCCCGCCAAGGTGCGTTTGGTCGCGTTTGAAGACGACGAGCCGGATGCGCCGAAGAAGGACAACCCGGTTGGCAGTACCCCGAAGACCGAGCCGACCGAAGGGGATGGCGACCAGACGCCGCCTTCCGTCCCCAGCGCCAAGCGCGACATCGTAGAGATCGAACTGACGTCGGAGCTGGAAGAGCTCCGCGGGCGGATTCGCGAGTGCCTGGCTTATTACTATTTCCGCCCCGAGAACGTGGCCCAGCGCAGCCCGTGGGGCGCGATGCACGCGATGATCGCTTACGGGGTGGATAGCGAGTTGATTGCGGGCGACAAGCGGGTCAATGCCGTCGGCTACCTCTGCTACAACGGCGTCTGCAACGGCCAGCAGCTGTTTTACCTCTCCAATGGCAAGCTGCAGACGCGGATCGGCCCGGGCGTGCAAGGCCACCCGGGACAGTTCCTGGCAATGCTCGCCCAGTCGCGGGTGAAGACCACCTTTCCGCTCGTGGTGGAAGGCAAGCAGTTCACCGTCGCGGATTTGATCCAGCACGAGAAAGACACCTGCCGCCCGAAGACGGAGTTGACCTTCAAGCTGATCGCCTTCACGCACTACCTGAAGAGCGACGAGAAGTGGAAGAGCAATGACGGGCAGGATTGGGATATTCCGCGCGTGATCAAGGAAGAGCTTGCTCAGCCGATCGTCGGAGCGGCTTGCGGCGGAACGCATCGCATGACCGGCTTCAGCTACGCCTACCGCAAGCGCGAAACCCGCGGCGAGGATTTTACCAGCCAGTGGCTGCGGGCCAAGACGTTCGTCGAGGACTATCACAACTACGCCTTCAAGCTTCAAAACCCCGACGGCAGCTTCAGCACCGACTGGTTCGCCGGCCGGGCCGACTTTGGCCCGCCCACCCGCCGGCTGGAGACGACGGGCCACATCACCGAGTGGCTGACCTATTCGCTGACCAGGCAGCAGCTCATTGAGCCGCGGATGACGAAGAGCGTCAGCTATCTCACGAACCTGCTGCTCAACAACCGCAACGAGAAATGGGGCATCGGCCCGCTGGGCCACGGCCTGCACGCTTTGGCGATGTTTGACGAGCGGGTCTTCGGCGGCCAGCCCGGCACGCGAGCTGTAGAACTCGCCGAGGTCAAAAAGCCGCAGGAAAAGAAGGCAGTGGAGCGGTAGGCAGGGGAAATTTCCAAGTTCCGAAGAACCAAAGAACCAAATGGGAGCCGTCCCTTTGGTTCTTAGGTTCTTAGGTTCTTTGGTTCTTTCTTCTTATCACCTCGCCAGTTCCCGCAACACCCGCAGGTTAATGATATCGAGCGATTCGCCGTTCTCCTGGCCCTTGGCGGTTTCGATGTACATGGGCACGTGGCGGAAGCGTTTGTCGCGAAGGAGCTGGCGGAAGGCCTCGGGGCCGAGTTGGCCGCGGCCAATGTGCTCATGCCGATCGACCCGCGAGCCGAGCTCGCGCTTGCTGTCGTTCAGGTGCATCGCCACCAGCCGCGGCAGTCCCAGCAGTTCGTCGAACTGCCGCCAGAACGCGAGATAGCCTTTGCGATCGCGCAGGTCGTAGCCGGCCGCGTAGGCGTGGCAGGTATCGACGCAAATCCGCAGCTTGTCGGGCTGTTTCGAATTCCGGATGATCGCCGCCAGTTGCTCGAGTTTCCAGCCCAGGCAGGAGCCCTGCCCGGCGGTCAGCTCCAGCGAGATCTCTGTTTTGGCTTGCGGCAGCCGGCAGTGAATCTCGTCAATACTGGCGGAAACCAGGGCGAGCCCTTCCTCTTCAGTAGCAGTCGTGTGGGCTCCCGGATGCACGATGACGAAGGGAATACCTAGCTGCTCGGCTCGCGCCAGCTCCACGGCCATGCCATCGATCGACTTCGATCGCAGCGCTTCATCAGGCGACGCCAAATTGATCAGGTAAGACGCGTGCGAAATCGGGCTGCCAATCTTCAGCTCAGTCAGCGCCGAGCCAAACTGCCGCGCCTCGTCGTCGGTGATCGGCTTGGCCCGCCACTGCGTGTTGTTCTTGGTGAAAAGCTGAACAACATCACAGCCACACCGCCGAGCCTCCTCCACGGCCTTGTAGTATCCGCCGGCGATCGACATGTGGGCGCCGAGGAGCGAACTGGCAGCACGCCCTTTCAAAACAGCACCTCTGCGTCCTTCCACCATAGCACGTGGTCGCCATTGGCGCTGCGGGCGTCGATCGTGAGCCAGCCGGCGTGGCCGGCGGCAGGGGTCAGGTCGATCTCGAGCGTCTTCCAGCGGTCCTTGTGCGTCTCGTCCTTGAACTCTTCGGTCTTGAGCAGCCGCTCGCCGTGGCGGACCTCGAGCTTCCAAAGCTGGCCGCCGTCGTTGCCAAGCTTCAGCCGCAGGCGCGGGCGGCCTTGCTTGGGAATCGTCAGCTCGCGGGCCAGGACGACGGGCCAGGCGCCGCTCGCGCGCAGGCCCAGCACGTCGCGCTCGCCGTGTACTTCGGCGACGCGGCCCGTGCGGTCGCCTCCTTGAGCGCTGATCAGCTGCCAGTCGCCCAGCAGTTCCCACGCTGCCTGCGTCAATTCGCCTGGCAAGCGCTGTCGCCAGGGGTCGCTCGCCGCCTCGATCGGCGGCGGGCGGTCGGCCTTGCCTTTGGGCACGAGCTCGACAACCTCGCGGACCGGATCGTGCTGGCCGCGGCCGAAGAAGGTGAACAGCCGGTCCTTGTACGGGACGAGCGGACCCAAGCGCGGATCGCTTTCGGACAGTTTTGCCAGCACCGTCGTCGCCGCGGGCTGTCCCGTCGCTGGATCGAGCCAGGTGAGCCGGACTTGCCACTTGTCGTTCTGATTGACTACGCGCTCGCGGCTGGCCACCAGCAGCGATTTCTCATCGACCAGCGGAAAGCTGTAGAGCTCGCTCGCCGCGTAGCGCCACAGCGTCTTCCCGTCAGCGACATCAAGCGCCCGCAGGCCTGCCTCGGTGCGAACGATGAGTCGATTGCCTGACAGGCCGGCGATTCCAATCACTTCCGGCAGCACGGCGCTCCAGAATTTGCGGCCCGACGCGGCGCTGAGGCACTCGACGGTTCGCGCGCCCGGCTGAGCCACGTACAGCCGATCGCCCTGGATCAGCGGCGGCTGATAGGATTGCAGCACCCACCGCGGGTCCTCGTCGGCAGGCAGCGTCACGTGGGTGCGGACCCAGCGGATGTTGCCGGCGGCATCGACCGCGAGCGTCAAGCCGCCGAGCGCCGCGACCAGGCCGTCGTCGAGCGGAGCAATTTCGCAGCAGGAGCGCGTGCCCCAGGTGTTCCGCAGCCGCACGAGATCGCGCTGCTTCAGCATCTCGCCCGTTTGCGGATCGAACTGGCACCAGCGAAGCTGCCCCTGCTGCTCCTGCTGAATCTGCACACCCAGGGCGACGAGTTGCCCCTGCACGAGGTGCGGGTCGGAGACGAGGTATTCGCGGTCGCGGTTCTCGGCCACCCACAGCAGCTTGCCTGTCGATTTCTCCAAACAGACCAGCAGCGGATTGGAGGAATAGAGCAGCCGCACGAAAATCCGGTCGCCGGTAATCAGCGGCTGCATCGGAATCATCGCCCAATCCTGGGCGCGGGCCATCGAGCCCGGCGGATTCTGGCTTTGCCATTTGCGCTGGCCATCGGCGAGGTTGTAGGCCGCGACCTGGAAGCGGTTGGCGACATACAGCGTGTCGCCTTCCACGGCGGTCGCGATCTGCCGGTCGGCCCACGGCACGCGGTATTGATTCGTGCGGCGGCCGACTTCTTCCTGCGGGCGGTCGCCGGTCGGCCCGTCGAGCTTGCTGCGGACGTGCACATCGAAGCCGCTGGGAGCAGGCGCCGCACGGGCCGCCGTGATCTGCGGCGAAACGGCCAGCGCCGACGACTGCCCGCGGCTGCGCATCTCGGTCACGAGCGCCTCGAATTCGGCTGCCGAAAGTGCCAGCTCGCCGAACCGCACCGGCCGGGTCACTGCCGCCTGCTCGTCGCGCCCCAGCATCGCCGCCGCCAGTCGAATCCGCGGCGAGATGCCGGACGCGAGCGACGCGTCGCTTTGGCCAGCCCGCGTGTACTCCAGGATCGCCCGCGTGAATGCACCGCCGGCCAGCGCTCGATCGCCGAGCCATTGGTGAGCCTCCGCCGCGGCGTCCGTCCCGGCGAACTGTACTGTCGCCAGCTCGATCGTCGCCGCATCGCCCGCGGCGATCGCCTGGCCGATCCGCAGCCGGGCCAGCGCCGCGAAACGGTCGCCCAGCGACTGCCGCAGCTGCGGAAATTCGCCCAGCGTCAGCTGCACGGCCACCGGCAGCGATGTGAGCAGGGCCTTGTCGTTGACATACGGAGCGACGCCCGGGGCCGCCTCGGGATCGAGTGAGGTTACCAGCCGGGCGGCGTCG
>DASRJB010000314.1:0-3453 GCA_035649715.1 Pirellulaceae bacterium | reverse complement strand
CGATCTCCTCGAAGCCGCCCTTCTGCACCGCGTCGGCCAGCTCCGAGACCTGCTTGAAGTAGGCGTCGCTCGGCCGCGCGCCGGTCAGCTTGCGCGTCATGTCCTGGCACAGGACATCGGCCGCTTGCGTGGTGGCCTCATTCTTGCGCTGGTGCGCCCACAGCGCCGTCACCAGCATCACGACCGTGTCCTGCACCCGCTGCGACAGCTCGGCGATGCGGCACTGGCGGTCGGCCAGCTTGAGCTGGTGCTTGCGCATCGCCTCGCTGATCTCCAGCGGCATCCGCTGCAGGCCGCGGATCGCGAACAGGGCGTGCTCGCGAAGCTGCGGGGGCAGATTGCCCAGCTCGCTGTGGCTTTTGCTCGCGAACATTTCGCGCAGCGTCCAACTGGCGTACGGCACAAGCACCTGGCGCAATTTCCAGACGTGAGCCGGGTTGGCGGGGCTGAACGTCTTCATTCCCGCCGCGGCCAGGGCCTTGCCGACCGGCTCGAAGAACTCCGTGCCGTGCTGCTTGACCAGCGACTTGAACAGCGCCATGCCCAGCATCTCGCCTTCGCCTTCGTAGATGCACGGCGCGAGGTACTCGTGAACGTTGTCGCCCAGCAGGTGGCCGTGCAGGAACGAGCGGCCGCCGTGCGTCTTCATGAACAGCTCGATCGCGGCCTCCTTCTGGGCCTCGCTGCCAAAAATCTTGGCGATGATGCACTCCATTTCGCCGCGGTAGCCCTGGTCCAAAAGCGTCGAGCACCAGGCGACCAGCGCGTCGCAGGCGACGATCAGGCCGGCCAGCCGGGCCAGCCGCCGGCGGACCAGCTCGCGGCGGGCGATCGCCTCGCCGTACGTGCGGCGGAAATTGGCCCAGGGGATCATGCTCGCCATCAAGAGCCGCATGTTGCCCGCCGCCGTCGCGCAGAGCGCTACGCGGCCCAGGTTGAGGCCGTGATACGCGATTGTCAGGCCGTTCCCCTTGGGCACTTGCAGCAGGTTCTCGGCCGGCACCGGAAAATCGCGGAAGACGATGCCGCGGTTGTACGTGTGCTTGAGGGCGTACAGACCGTATTTCACCAGCTGGAACTGCTCGCTCTCTTGCGGCGGCAGATCGGCGATCAGCACGGCCGGCTTGTCGTCGATCAGACAGACCAGGCCGATCGTGCGGCCGGGAGTGACGTTCGTGATGAACAGCTTTTCGCCCGTGACGAGATACTGGTTTCCGACCAGGCGAGCCCGCGTCCGCAGCGCCGTCAGGTCGGAGCCCGCACCGGGCTCGGTCAAGGCAAACGCGCTCAAGCGCTCGCCGCTGGCCAGCTTGGGCAGGAACCGCCGCTTCTGCTCGTCATTGCCGAAGGTGCGGACCGGATCGACCGCGCCGATGCAGCCGTGGACCGACGCCAGGCCGGCGATCGTCGGATCGATGAGCGCCATCTGCGTCAGGAACGGCATGAAGCTGCGCAGGGGGGCGCCGCTGCCGCCATATTCGCGATCGACGAGCAGCCCCCAATAACCGGCGCCCGCCAGGTCGGCCAGCACCCCCTCGGCGATCTTGCCGTCGGGATTGTGCAGCGACTTTGCGTCGCGATGCCGACGCACGACGTCGAGAGAGCGACTCATCACTGTCTGCACGTCGCCCGGCGTTTTCTCCTCGGCGGCGGCGAACAGCTCGACGGGCAGCATCCGCTCCCAGACCGCCCGGTGGATCGGGCTGCTGGTCGTCTGATACTGGGGCTGAAACAGCCGCTCGACCTGATCGTCGGCCCGGTCCACCGCGCCCATGCGGCGGGCTTCTTCCTCGCTCTTGCCGCCCAGCTTCAGGGCCGTTTCGGCAAAGGAGGCCTCGGTGACGGATTCGGTCGGCGGAGGAGAGGTGGCCATGCAGCAATTCTAGCCCGCGGGCTCCAATTGGATACGACCGCCTGAGGCAAACTGCTCGCGGCAGCCCGAAAACCTGCCATAATCGGTCCCATGTACACGCCCGCTTCCACGATCGTCGAGATTCTCTGCCGGCGAATCGAGACCGACGGCCCGCAGCCGGCCCTGGCAGTGAAGCGCGGCGGGCAATACCAGTGGCACACCTGGAACGACCTGGCGGGCGAAGTGGCCCGGCTGTCGGCCGTGCTGGTCGCTCTGGGCGTGCGGCCGGGCGACCGCGTGGCCCACCTGTCGGAAAACCGCTACGAGTGGATTCTCGCCGACTGGGCCATCCAGATGGCCGGGGCGATTCACGTGCCGATCCATGCACCGCTGACGGGAGTGCAAGCTGCCTGGCAGGTGCGGCACAGCGGGGCGAACGTGCTGCTGCTGTCCGGCCCCGCTCAAGCAGCGAAACTGGCCGCGCCGGCCGTCGAGCCGATCGCCGGCATCCAGTGCGTCGCCTACGACGCTTGCCAAGAGCCGCTCTGGGGCCGGCGGATCGCCACGCTCTCGGAATTGCAAGCCGCGGCCGACTTGCAGAAGGGCATCGACGCTGCCTGCCGGACGCGGAAGGAGATCCGCCCCGAATCGCCGGTGACGATCCTCTACACGTCCGGCACGACTGGCGAGCCGAAGGGCGTGATGCTTACGCAGGGCAACCTGGCGACGAATTGCTGCGCGACGATCGAGGCCTTTGGCGAGCGGCAGAACCAGCTGCGGCTGAACTTCCTGCCGCTGAGCCACATCTTCGCCCGCACCTGTGACCTGTACCTGTGGGTGGCCGACGGCTCGCAGCTAGCGCTGGCCGAGGCCCGCGAAACCGTGATCGCCGATTGCCAGGCGGTTCATCCGACCATGCTCAACGGCGTGCCGTACTTTTTCGACAAGGTCTATCGCGGGTTGTGCGAAAAGGGCGTGCAGAGCATTCCGGGCGTGCTCAAGGGAGCGCTGGGCGGCGCCATTCAAAACTGCTGCGCCGGCGGCGCGGCCCTGCCCGACCATTTGTACGACTATTACCACAGCCAGGGCGTGCCGCTGGTGCAGGGCTACGGCCTTACCGAGACGTCGCCCGTCATCACGATTTCGACCGAGCAGCACCACCGCCGCGGCTCATGCGGGCGCGCCATTCCCGGCGTCGAAGTGAAGATCGCCGCCGACGGCGAAATCCTCACGCGCGGCCCGCACGTCATGGCCGGGTACTACGAGAATCCGGCCGCGACCGCCGAAGTCTTGCAGGGCGGCTGGCTCGCCACCGGGGACCTGGGCCGGCTCGATGCCGACGGCTTTCTCTACATCACCGGCCGCAAGAAGGAAATCCTCGTCACGTCCGGCGGAAAGAACATCGCGCCGGTGTTCCTCGAATCGCTGCTGACGCAGGACCCACTGATCTTGCAGGCGATGGTCGTCGGCGACGGGCGGTCGCACCTGGGGGCGCTGATTATCCCGAATCGCGACCTCGTGAAAGCGGAACTGGCCCGCGGTACGGCGGCCGACGAGCAAGCGCTTATTCGCGCACGGATCGACGCCTGCCTGGCCAACGT
>DASRJB010000313.1:0-9602 GCA_035649715.1 Pirellulaceae bacterium | reverse complement strand
CATTCGACGGTGTAGTCGCGCGGCCTTCGATCTGTGAAGTTGACCATCGACCAGACTCCGCATGAAACAACCGCGCCGATCGCAAACCATAAAATGCGTGTCAGCAGCAATGATGTGCGCCCTTGCGGCGGATTATCTCCGTGTTCGGCGACATGGTAAGGATTGGTCTTCATGGTCCATCTGTTCAGTTACATACGTATAGGTGAGGTCAGCCACAGTTTCGTCTGCATTACAAATTAAGGAGCATTGCTTGGATTGGACTTGTTGATCTTCTCTTTTGAGAAGATAAAAGGGGTCAGAAGATAAAAGGGGTCAGGCTTCATTAGTCTGTCAAAGTTTGCAGCACGATCGCCTTCGCAGCGGGCGGACTTGCCCCGGAGCCGCTGCGGCGGGCTTTGAGGCGGAGGTAGGGGGCGATCCAGCGGCTGCGGTGCTCGAAGCTGCCGTACTGGGCGTCGAGGCGGGCGTGGAGGGGCTCGACGAAGTCCTCGATGACGAAGCCGGCGCGGCACAAGAGGCCCAAGAGGTCTTCCCAGCGGTGGAGATATTCGAGCGTGCCCTCTTCGCGGTGCGGGCTGCCGACGACGGTGGGCAGCGGGCCTTCGCGATAGTAGGGCTCGGTCAGCTCGAAGCCGCGGGCGGAGGGCTCGACGGCCGCCTGCAAGCTGGTGGGCGACTTGTGCTGGCTGATGTACAGGCCGCCGCCGCGGGTGACGCGGGCGACTTCGCGATAGACGGGCGCGATGTCCGGCACGTAGCAGGTGCTGACGGGATGAATGACGATGTCGAACTCCGCCGCAGCCAGCATCGAGAGGTCTTCCATCGAGGCTTCGACCGTCCGCAGCGGCAGCCGGCGTTCGGCGGCGACCTGGCGGTCGAGCTCCAGCATCGCGGGGCTGAGATCGACGACGGTCACGGCCGCGCCGGCCGCGGCATAGAGCGGGCCGTGCTTGCCGCCGCCGGCCGCCAGGCAGAGCAGCGACTTGCCGCGAATGTCTCCTCCCAGCCAGCCGAGCTGATCGACCTTGCCCAGCGGGTCGAGAAAATCCTGGTCGCGGGCCGGCTGCGTGAAGCGCTGCCCCTTGGCCGCGCGATCGTCCCAAGCGCGGCGATTGTGGGCGGAGGTCATAGGAGCCAGGGGCCAGGGACCAGGAGCCAGAAACCAATTTACTTGGCTACTGGCCCCTGGCTACTGGCTACTGGCTACTGGTTCCTGGCTCTACTGTCTCTCCAACCCCACGGGCCGCCGGGTGAGCGAGGCGGCGGAGGGGGCCTGCAGATAGGCGATCAGGTCGGCGATCTCCTCGATCGAAAGCGGATCGAGCAGGCCGTCGGGCATCGGCGAGAGCTTGCTGGCCTTGATGGCCTCGATCTGCCGCGCGATGAGCGTCATTTTTTCGCCGCTGGGCTGCACGATGATCGATTCACCCGCGCCGCCTGGCAGCACGAGGCCCGTGAATTGCCGGCCGTCGGTCGTGAGGATCGTCTTGGCCGCGTATTGCGACGAAATGACGTGCGAGGGGTGAATGAGCGACTCCAGCAGCTCCTTGCGCGTGAAGCGGCTGGCGACAGCGGTCAGGTCCGGCCCCAGCGGTTCGCCGCGGCCTTCGAACTTGTGGCACTTGGCGCACTGCGCTTTGATAAACACGTCGGCCCCGCGGTTGGCTGTGCCCTTGGCCTGGTCGCTGGCCAGGTATTCGCTCAGCTCCTCCACGGTGTACTTCGCGGTCTGGGCCACCACGGGCAGTTTGGCTTCCAGTTCATTCGGATATTTTTGGGCGAACCACTTCTGCCACGCCTCCAGCCGCTGGGCTTCCGGCTGCCCGGCGGCCAGCTCTTCGCCCGTCCAGTATTCGAGCAGGCCCAGCGCGTTGGCAGCGGAGTTCTCCTTTTCCGGCTCTTTCTGCAGCATCTTCAGGCCCAGCAAGATCGCCTGGCGATAGGGCTCCGCCTCGGCCGGCGCCTGTTCGACGTGCGTCAGCTGGGCGCAGATTTCGCGGGCCGCGGCGGGCTCCAGGATCGGCAGCGACTTGAGCAGGTAGGCCCAGTTCTCGCCGCCGGGTTGCTGCGAGAGGCCCAGCGCTGCGGCCTGCCGCCGCTCGGGGAACTGGTCCCAGACTTTCCGCAAGTAGGCCAGCGATTGCGGGTCGCTGCTGCGGGCCAGCACGGCCACGATGCCAACTTGCAGCCGCTGGACCGAGTCGCTCTGGACCGTGGCCAGCTTGCCGTCGAGCGAGATCAAAGCGGAGCGCGTCGTGTCGTCGAGCTGCTCCGGCACTTTATAGAGCGCGCCCAGCGCGGCGTTCGGCCATTTCTCGCCTTGCTGCAGCACGAGCAGCGACTCTTCCGGCGTCAGTTGCTGGCAGAGGTCGCGGGTCGCGTTGAGGATGTAGCGGGCGTAGCTGCCGCCCCCTTTGCGCTTGTTGGCGTCTTCGTAGTATTCCAAGAGGCCCAGCCGCTGCTCGGACTGCCACCCCGATTCGATGAACCGCAGGTACATCGCCACGTGCAGCTTGTCGATGTCCTGGGCGTCCGATTTGAGGTAGGTCAGGTAGCGCTCGGCGATCGACGATTCCTGGAGGAACGCCAGGATGCGGATCAGCTCGCGGTTCATCAGGGCGTCGCCCGAGGGGAATTCCTCCGCGAGGAGCCGCTTCAGGCCGGGCAGCTCGTCGGGCCGCAGATTGCCGCGGACGAGAGCCACCTGCGCGACGCGCAACAGGTCCACGAAGTCGCGGTCGCTGACGAAGCCGCCCATCGCCTTGCTGAGCGATTCGAGCACGGCGATGGAGTTTTCGCGCGTCGGCTCGGCGACGACCAGCGCCAGGCAGCCTTCGATGAGCAGGCGGTGGCTCTTGGCGGTCAGCACCCGCTCGCGCCACTGGGCCGAGTCGATCCGTTCCAGAATCCGCCGGGCGGCCCAGGCTTCGAAGCGGTCGTCGGAGCTGATCAGCATCAGCACCTTGTCCAGCGGCGGCGCCTGGTCGGCGCGGGCCAGCGCTTCGCAGGCCTTGCGGCGGACCGCGCGGTCGCCGTCGTCCAGCATTTCGATCAGCCGCTGATGCGTCTGCCGCGTGGCGTGCATGCCCATCAGCTCGGCGGAGCGTCCGCGGACGATTTCGTTCTTCTCGCGCGACAGCTCGATCAGCAGGTCGGGAGTCGGCGTCGGGCCGTACAGCTGCATCAGGTCGAGGGCCTGCAGGCGGTAGTGCGCCGGATTGGCCGCCGTCCGCGCGACGCCGACCAGGCTGTTGTCCCAATTCACTCCGAGCTGCTTGCGAACGGCCGCGATCGACTGCCGGGCCCAGCTGCTGCCGGGTTGCGGCTGCCGGATCACGGCAGTCAGGCCGGTGCCGATCTCGGCGACGTCCTTGGGCACCTGCCCCTTCCAGACGACGCGGTAGATGCCGCCGCCGGTGCCGCGGCCGCCGGTGACGAAATAGAGCCAGCCGTCGGGGCCGACTTCCAGGTCGGTGACATTGAGCGGGTTGCCTTCCAGGAAGACTTCGCTGCTGGCGGTGAAGCTCGCTCCGTTGCGCTTCAGCCGCACGGCGAGGATTCGCCCCTGCGACCAGTCGGCCGTGAACAGCGCGCCGTGATAGCGGAGCGGAAACGTGTGGTGGTTGTAGGCGACGATTCCCGCGGGCGAGCCGCGGCCGGTGTCGAGCGCCGCGGGCAGCGAATCGACGAAGTAATCGGGCCACTTCGACCAGCCGCTGCGCCAGCCGTAATCGCCGCCGGGGACGACGTGGCACAGCCGCGTGGGGCGGTACCAGGAGGTTCCTTCGTCGGACTCCATGTCGGCGTCGTGGATGAAGAGGTCGCCGTCGCGCGTGAACGCCAGGTCGTAGGGATTCCGCAGGCCGCCGGCCACGAGCTGCACGCCGCTGCCTTCGGTGTCGGTGCGGACGATCGTTCCGCCGGGGGCCTTGATGCCGGCGGCGTGGCCGCTGGGGTCTTCGTACTTCGGCACCAGGTCGGTGTCGTAGAAATCGCGGTAGGGGCTGCCGCTTTCGTAATCGCCTTCGAGCTGCGTGTGGTTGCCGAGCACGACGTAGATCAGCCCGTCGGGGCCGAGCACCAGGCCGTGCGGGCCGTGCTCGCCGACGGTGCACTTGAAGCGGACCAGCGTCCGGACGTCTTCCAGGATGCCGTCGCGATCCTTGTCGGTCAGTCGATAGAGGCCGTGGCCGTCGGGGCCAACGCCGGTGACGAACACGTCGCCGTTGAGGGCCAGGATGCCCTGGATGTTCTGCACCTTGTCGCAGTAGGTGCGGACCTTTTCGGGAATCTTGTCGCCGTTGCCGTCGTAGACCAGGAGCAGGCCGCCACCCTCTTTGGCTGCGAGGATGTGGCCGAATTCGTTGAACGACATGGCGATCAGCGATCCGAGTTGTTCGCCAGCCAGAACCTGCTGGACTTCGAATTGCGAGTCGATGGTGAAGCGTTCTCGGCGGGCGACCTGTTCGACGGGCACGTCGTCGCGGCGGTCCCAGGGGACGGTTGCGCCGAGTTCGCCGAAGAGCTGGGCCGCCTCCCAGCTGCGGTCGTTGTAGAGGGCCGTGTTCCACAGCGGCAGCGCGCGGAGCGACGTCTTCCAGCTCTCGCCCGTGGAGTGCGACTGCCACTGGCCGCCTTCCTGGATCTGGACGCGGGCGGCCAGGGCCGCCGTGCTGCCGGTCCGGTTCTGCACGCGGACGGCGATGATGTTGACGCCGCGCACCAGGATGCGGGACAGGTCCACCTCAGCCATTCTGCGCGTGGTCTCGCCCGAGGCGAGGCGGCGGCCGTTGACGAACAGCTCGAACTGATCGTCGGCAGCCAGCGTGATGCTGCCCGCTTCGGGGTTGCGCAGCGAAATTGTCTTGCGAAAATAACACGCTTCGCCCGGCGGCACCTGGTCCTTGGTGTGCTGTGGCGACCAGATCCACTGCGCTTCCTGAGCGGCGCTGCCGCCAGCGGCGACGACAATCACGAGCAGGGCCAGCGGTCGGATCCATCCGTTCATGGCAACCTCTGCCAAGGCTGATCGGGCCCGCCTCCTTCATGGGGCAGGCAAACAGTGCGGCATGCCGCAAGCGCGGCGCTGCAATCGGCGCGAACCTTAGCAAACAGCCGCCAAACGGGGCAAGGGAGAAATTGGCGGCTGCTAGCTAGGCCGTGCCGGCTGCTGGCTAGGGCCCGGCTGCCTCGGCGCTTACTTCCAGCGCAGCCGGCCGGATTGCCGACTGCCCCAGCGGCGGCAGCTCGCCGAGGAACTGGTCGAAGGCCACGCGATATTCCTCCGGCTGCGGATCGTTGTGCTTGGCGCCGGTGGCGGTGATCAGCCGCTTCGGGCCGGGCGCGGCGGCAAACAGCTCCACGCCCTGCTGATACGGCACGACCTCGTCGGCGTCGCCGTGGCTGAGCAGCAGCGGCCCGCGATACTGCTTGATCTTCTCCAGCGAGTTCATCTGCGTGGAGACAACGAGCTTCATGGGCAGCCACGGCCAATGATGCTGGGCGACGTCGGGGAGCGAAGTGAAGCTGTTGGCCAGAATGAGGCCTCGGGCTCCATCCTTGGCGGCCAGGTCGATCGCCACTGCGCCGCCGAGCGAGAAGCCCATGAGGATGATGTCGGATTCGGCGACGTTTTCCGTATGGGCGAGCCAGCGGCGGGCCGCCCGCGCGTCTTGATAGAGTCCTTGCTCGGTTGGCGTTCCTTCGCTGCGGCCGTAGCCGCGATAGTCCAGGGCCAACACCGCCAGGTTATGCCGCCGGTTGAGCACCCGCAGCGTCTCGGCCAGTAGCGTCACATTGCCGGCGTTGCCGTGCAGCAGCAGGGCCTGCCCCCGCGGCTGCGGATGCCGCACGTACCAGCCGTGCAGTCTGGTGCCGTCTTCCGCTGTGAAATTGGCATCCTGCACCAGGACCGCCGTCGGGTTCCAATCACCCGCCGGATACTTCGACGGCTGAAAGATGCCGCGCTGCTCCAGGCCGGCGGTCGGCGAGTACCTTCCCAGCATGGCGCAGCCGGGCGCTAGCAGCGCGAGCAGGCAGAAGACAGCGCGCAGAAAGCAAGTCATGACAGCGGCCCGCTAGTGCCTGGAGACAGGGCCGCGGAGAGTATTTGACTCATCTAGCAGCGTCAATGTCGTTTCAATATTCCGGGAACTTTCGCTCAAGAAATGCGTAGGCAAGTGAGTGAGAATTGACCCGCGGCAGGGGCGAGCGAAGAATGGCGCCCAACCGCCTCAGCGCTGCGCTGGAGACTCAAGTTCCACTTATTCCGGTTACGCAGCTTGCGCAAACTTGCGGCGCAACCATATGAGAGTCATATACATGGGGAAAACCGGTGCCACAGCCTGTCGGCAGCGGGCCGGCGTTTCTTCAAAAAATTTTTCGCGGCGCAACTGCGTGAGACTGAAGCAGTTAACGCACATCTGGCCGCGGAGGCATCAAGAATCTGTTTGCATTGGGAACCCGCATCCGGCACATTTCTTAGTTGTGTAACGCGGCGCGAGTGATTGCGCGGTTGTTTGCCGCAGGCCAAGGGAGAGGAAGCTCTTGGCCGTGGCGCCCCTTTGAGAAAGCACCCCTGCGGTGAGCGTGAGAGGCCTTATGACTGTCACAATCCGTTCCTGGATGGCGCTCGCCGTCAGCGGCTGCGTCCTGTTGCTGGCCCCCTCAGCCCAGGCCCAGTGCGGCTGTGGCTGCCCGTCGTTTCGCATCGTCAACAAGGTCGTCTATGACCAGGTGCCCGTGACAACGTGGCGGCTGGAATATGAGACCGTGCTGGAAGATCAGCAAGTCACCACGCTACGCCCGCAGTGGACCGACGAGCTGCGCGAGCGGCGCTATACCGTCGCCAAGCCGGTGACCGAGACGGCGACGCGTGAAGAACGGGTGCTGCTCCGCAAGCCCGTGTATGAGACCGAGTATCGGGAAGAGAGTTATGACAAGGTCTCGTATGTGACTGAAACCCAAACCCGCCAGGAGCGCTATCAAGTCCAGCGCCCCGTCGTCGAGACGCAGATGCGGGAGCAGCAATATACCGTCCGCAAGGCCTATCAAGAGACCGTCATGCAGGAGCAGGCTTACACAGCCTATCAACCTGTGACGTCGATGCACACGCAGTATGTCGATCAGGGGCAGTATGTGACGGCCTATCAGCCCACGGCGCCGGTCGTCCGTAATCGGCTGTGGTGCGTTCCGAGCGGCTATGCCGCGGACCCGGCGACGGGCCAGACGACCTACTATCGCGGTGGCCTGCGATGGGTGCCCACGCCAGGGCCGAGCGTGCTGCGCCCCGTGACGGCGTACATGCCGAACATCGTCGCCCAGCAGGTCGCGACGACCAGCTATCAGCCGGTGCAGATGACGCAGCAGGTTCCCGTTACGGTGAACCGCTACTACGACGAATTGCAGACGCAGCAGGTCCCGATCACCGTGCAGCGGATGGAAACCTATGAGGAGGTCCGCGACGTTCCGTTCACGGTCCAAAAACCCGTGACCGAGCGCGTGACCTATCAGGTTCCGGTTCAGAAGATGCGCTGGGAAGAGGAAGTGCAGGTCCGCCAGATTCCTTACACCGTGCAGCGAATCGAATACGAAGAAGTCGTCGAGCAGACGCCGATCAAGGTCTGCCGCTATGTGAACGAGACGCGCAGCGTGCAGGTGCCGCGGACCGTGGCCAAGTGGGTCGCTCAGACTTCCATGCGCTTGCAGCCGCGGATCGAGACCTATCGCGTGCCGCTGACTTCTTATTATGGCGACGCGGTCTACGGGCCGACGACGACCTATTACCGCAGCACGCCGATCCCGCCAGCGCCGCCCGCGGCCCCGCCCGCTGCACTGCCGCCGGCTGCACTGCCCCCGAGGACGGACGTCAACAAGCCGCCGGTCAACAGCGGCACGCCCGCGACGGACAAGAAGACCAACGGGACACCCCCCGCGGGCGAGCCCAAGCCCGCCGGCACGCAACCGGAAGAGAAGAAAACGGAAGGCACGCCCGCCGGCGACGCCAGCAAGCCCGCCAATGCCGAGAAGAAAGAGCCAATCAAGGCTATTCCCGCGCCGACCGAGGGTGCTCCCAAGCAGGGCGAGTCGAACCTGAAGCTGGAAGGTCCGACGAACGCGGCCAAGCCGGCCAGCGCCGATCGCCACGCCTAGCGAACTGACCTATCAGGCGAACTCTGCGGGCCGGGCGATTGTCCCGGCCTGCGTCGTTTTCTGGCCGCCGCTGCGTCCTTGTCGCCTCGGCAAATGGCCACTAGGATGACCCGTTTGGCTGGAGTTCTGTCATGCGTCACGTCCTCTCCGCGGTCGTGCAAAACGTGCCCGGCGTGCTTGCGCACATCTCGGGCATGCTCGCCTCCCGCGGCTACAACATCGATTCGCTGGCGGTGGGCGAAACGGAGGACCCCAACCTCTCGCGAATGACCTTCGTGGTCGTCGGCGACGACCGCGTGCTCGACCAGGTCCGCAAGCAGCTCGAGAAGATCGTGACCGTGGTGCAGGTGGACGACATCAGCTCGCGCGACCACGTCGAGCGGGACCTGATGCTGCTCAAGGTCGAGGCCCCGCCGGGCCAGAAGCGCTCCGAGGTCCGCGAGCTGGTGGAGATCTTCCGGGCCCAGATCGTCGATGTGGGGGCCGAAGAAGTGATGATCGAGATTTCCGGCCGCGAGAGCAAGATCGAGGCCTTCATCCAGCGGATGCGTCCCTACGGCATCCTGGAGCTGGTCCGCACCGGCCGCATCGCCATGGTCCGCGGCAAGTACCGCCAGCCCAAGACCGAGGAAGAGGCCGAGCAGCAAGACGCCGCGCTGAAGAAGTTCGCCGGTTAGCGTGCTGAAATCTGCAATCTGAAATCTGAAATTCCCTCCGATGCCCGCCACGATCTATTACGACAACGACGCCGACCTCTCCGTCCTCAAAGGCAAGACGATCGCCATCCTCGGCTACGGCAGCCAGGGACACGCCCAGGCTCAGAACCTGCGCGACAGCGGCGTGAGCGTGATCGTCGGCCAGCGGCCCGGCAGCCCGAACTATGAGCTGGCCGTCAAGCACGGCTTCAAGCCGCTGGCGGCCGAGGACGCCACGAAACAGGCCGACATCGTCAATATCCTGCTGCCCGACGAGGTGCAGGGCGACGTCTACCGAACCTCGATCCGCCCGAACCTGAAAAAGGGCGCGGTCCTGATGGCCTCGCACGGCTTCAACATGCACTTCGGCCAGGTCGAGCCGCCGCCGGGCGTCGATGCGATGCTCGTCGCCCCCAAAGGCCCCGGGCACCTGGTCCGCAGCGAATTTGAAAAGGGCGGCGGCGTGCCCTGCCTGATTGCCATCTATCCCGGCAGCAGCGAGAGCACGCTCAAGGTCGGCCTGGCCTACGCCAAGGGCATCGGCGGCACGCGCGGCGGCGTGATTCAGACGACGATTGCCGAAGAGACCGAGACCGACCTGTTCGGCGAGCAGTGCGTGCTCTGCGGCGGCGTCAGCGAGCTGGTGAAGGCGGGCTTCGATACGCTGGTCGAGGCCGGCTATCAGCCGGAGATGGCCTACTTCGAGTGCATGCACGAGCTGAAGCTGATCGTCGATCTGTTCTATCAGGGCGGCCT
>DASRJB010000312.1:0-3759 GCA_035649715.1 Pirellulaceae bacterium | reverse complement strand
CGCCCGTGCGGCAGCGCCGCCCGCGGCCCGACGCCGATGATCGAAGGGAACGCCCCGCAGGCGCCGCCAAACAGCCTGATCTGGTATTCGAGCTCGTCGGCGACTTCCTTTTCGGAGCGGCCCAGGCGGAGCGACGCCCGCGTGACGGCGAAGGCCCGCTCCGCCAGGCGCACGGCGCGGCGAATTTCCTCGATCTCGCCCGCGTCTTTTACCTCGCGAAGTTTTTCCACCAGGCCCGACGTGCTGGCCCATTGCGTCGTCTTCATCACGGTGCGGAACTTCTCGTAAGCCCCGACGGTGAGCGTGTCGGCCTCGATGCCCAGACAGGGCAGCTCGAGCTTGCCGACCGTTTCTGCGGTGAAATCGGGCAGCTTGGTGCCCGGACCGCGGATTGCGAGGTCCAGGCCGGGACATTCCTCGCCCAGTTGCGTTTCGTAGCGGCGGTCGGTGATCAGCAGCTCGCGCTCGCGGGCGACGAGCAGGTAGCTCGAGTCGCCGGTGAAGCCCGTGAGATACGTGACGTTGCGTTCGTCGGTGACCAGGAGCGCCGGAAGCTGCTTCTCGGCAAGGAGACGCCGCAGATTGTCGCGGCGGGCGGCGAAAATCGACATATCGCCTACTGCCCTCCCACGCCTTTTTCGGCCTCGGCGGGCTGCGGCGCATTGCCAGGGGCGGGCTGGGCGGGCTTTTCGATCTCCTCCAGTTGCCGCTGGTACCGCGCTCGCATCGTCTGCAATTCGTCGAGCATGCCTTTGGTGGCGATGGTTTGGGGCGCACCCTCCTTCAGGCGCTTGATCTGACCGTCCAGGCTCTCGATCCGTCGCTTGAGCGTATCTGCCGGCTGAATCGGAGCCGGCCGACCGAAGCCGCCCACAGGCAGCGGCGCGGCAGGGCGCAGGGGAGCGAAGCCAATCCGCGCGGGTTGATTGTACTGCTCGAAAATGCGGGCGATTTCGGCGTCCTTCTTTTTCAGTTCGCCCACATCGGCGGCCTCGATCTTCTTCGTCACTTCCTGGCCGTTCTGCTTCTCGGTGATCTCGGCCGTGATCTTGCCCCCCGGAAGCGACTCGATCTTCGTCGTCTTCGCGTTCTCGCGGAGCTGGATCCGGATGCCGCCGTTGGCGTCGCGGCTGACCGTCACGCTGCGAGCGGCCGCGGGGATCGCAGCCATCTGCACTTGCAGATTCGCCAGCCGCGGCACTCCCGCCAGCGCCGCAACCTCGGCCGCCGTCGGCACGGGCGGAGGATTCAAGATGTTCTGGGCCCGCTGGGCGATGGCCGGATTGGTGCTGGCCGCCAGCCGATCGAGGACCGCCTTGGCGGAGGCTTTGGTCTCGTTGTCGCCGCGCTGAAAATGCCCGCCAATCACGTCGAAGGCCCGCACCGACGCCTCGCGGCTGCTGCCGGCCGCGACCTTTTCCAGTTGCGGAATCACGGCCCGGCCTACTTCGCTCAACTTTCTGGTGGCTTCCTGCCGCTCGGCGAATTCGGCTCCTTCCAACTGATCGATCAGCTCGGCGATTTCGCCGGCCGCGGCATCGGCGAGCGGCTTTGCCTCTTGGGCGTAGGCCGAGAAACCCAGGCAGCCGACGATGGACCAGACTACCAGTGTTCGAGTCATGATCGACCTCCAGACCGGTAATGATGGCGCGACCGCACCTGCGGCTATCAAGATTGGTAATGATACCTCAAGGCTGTCCCCCGTGCAGCGGGGGGCCGTGAGGAGCGGTACTTCGCGATTCATGAACATTGGTACGGTATTTGCAGTATAGTTCCCATTGCGCGGCAGGACTGCCATTTTGGCGATTCATCGGCCTGGGCCGCTCTGGGGTCTTGTCGTACAGAGGCGTTCTCTAAGCCTAATAAGTAGTATTTAACCCGGTTGGCGAGCATTCGACGCAAGCCCTTGAGCCAACAGAGATAGCGACGAAAACTGGCGATGAAAGGCGCGCGCAAGCCACCCCTTTCGGGGCGGCCGACATTAGCGCCGGACGTCGGCGAAGCCCGGCAGCCGCAGAGGATGAAGGAAGAATTGTCGGGTTTCCCCGGCGGCGGGCCTGAATAAAATCCAGAGACTAGATTATCCGTACCATCTGCCTCGCGAAATGAGTTCTCCCGAAAACCCGCCGGCCCAAAACCGCCCTCGCCGCTGGAGTTCCGGCCGTTTGATGTGGCTGTTCCTGCTGATCATGGTCGGGCCCTGCACGGTCATGCAGGTGCCGCTGGAAATCGGCCGCTGGAAGCTGGCGGCTGCGATCCAGGCTCGCGAGGCTGGCGACAAAGAGCGGGCGTATGCCGAGTTGAACGCAGCGATGAACTGGGTGGCTGACCGCCCGGCGCTCATCGCGCAGCAGGCCAAGTGGCATCTGGCCGACGGTCAGGTCGAGGAAGGACTCGCCGTCGCCGACAAGCTGCTAGAGTCCGCGCCCGATTCCAGCGAGGCGCTGCGGGCGCATAGCCGCTTGCTGCAGATGGCCGGCCGCTTTGAGGACGCGATCGCGGACTTAAAGAAGGTCGATCAGAACAGCCAGCGCACCGGAGTTCCGTCGCGCGCCGAAGCGCTCAATGAGCTCGCTTACGCCCAGGCGCTAGCCGAGGTTGAGCTGGACGATGCGCTCAAGAATGTCGATGAGTCACTGGAGCTGCTTACCAAGGAAGAGAAACGCACGGGACTCGAGCTGGCGATTCGCGACACGCGCGGTTACATCCTGTTCCTGAAAGGCCGCTATGCCGAAGCGCTCGTCGATATGAATTTTGCCGTGGCCCCTCTGAACCCGAGCGCCGTCGCCAAAAAGCAGCTGGACTTCCATCGCCTGCCGCCGAAGGTTCAGCGGCCGTTGCTGCATAAATTCCGGCAGGAATTTCAAAGCATCGCGGTGATGTACTACCATCGCGGGCTGGTGTTTCAAGCGCTCGGCCGTCAGCCGGAGGCCGCTGCCGATCTTCAGCGCGCGCGGTCGCTGATCGGCCGCGAGCCCGACGAAACACTGTTCTGATTGTCGATCGGTTCGTTTAACCCGGAGCCGGAGGCGACGGCGGCTATGGGGAAACGCCGTCGCCTCGGGCTCCGGGTTAAGCGAATAACGGCGGGTGCGGCGGCGCAAAACGCGTCCTAGGGACAGATGCCGGCTGTAGTCGATTTGCCATTGCTGCGGAGGCCGTTTGCCTTGGCCTGCCGCGACAGCGTGTCCTACAATTCGTGTTTGACGCGCCGTTCCATTGCTTGTCTGTGAGTCCGACCATGCCCAGTCCACTCTCGACGCCGGAAAAGAAGAAGACCTCCTTGCGGCGCGTGGCGATTCTCTTTGCGGGCGGCCCCGCCCCGGCGGCCAACGCGGTCATCAGCACGGCCGCCGCGTCGTTCCTTCGCAACGATTGCGAAGTGCTCGGCATTATGTACGGCTATTCGCAACTGGCGGAGTTCTCGCCCGAGAAGCCGCTGGTCGAAGGCGGGCACTATGTCCGCCTGACGCACCACGAGTTGAAACGGTCCCGCAACACGCAAGGGATCATGATCGGCACGTCCCGCACGAATCCCGGCAGGAACGTCTCGCAGCCGGCACACCTCGACGACCCCAAGCTCGCCGCGCCGCTGCGGCGGGTCTATGAAGCGCTGGTGTCGCTGGAGGTCGATGCCCTGATCAGTATCGGCGGTGACGATACCTTGAAGACGGCCAACAAGCTCAAGCTCTATCAGGATCGCCTGCCCGCCGCGGCCCGGCGGATTCCCGTGGTGCATCTGCCCAAGACGATCGACAA
>DASRJB010000311.1:0-5587 GCA_035649715.1 Pirellulaceae bacterium | reverse complement strand
GCAGACGCTCGAGTACGAAGCGGCACTGGAGGCCAAGGTTGCTTCGCTCACGCCGGACGAAGTGCATGCCGCGCTAAGGAAGCACATCGATCGCGAGCGGCTGGTGGTTGTGGTGGCCGGCGACTTTGCCGCCGCCGGTGGCGATGGAAAGTAGTTTGCGGCTCGCTACGGCTAAGAGGGAATCGCAAAATGGACCAGCTCGCAGCGCGTCGCCGGGTTCTGACGCTGGGCGCCGCCGCGGCGGTGGCGGCAATGGCGCCATCGGCAGCCGCTGCGGACGAACCACGGCCGCCTAAGCCGCCGCGCGTCGACGCTCACCTGCACTGCTTTGCCGGCCAGAAGGACGCGCGTTTTCCTTATCACGCCCGCGCACCGTACGAGCCTGAGCAGGCCGCCACGCCGGAGCATTTGCTGGACTGCATGCAGCAGGCGGAGGTGGACCATGCGGTGGTGGTGCATCCCGAACCGTACCAGGATGACCATCGCTATCTCGAGCACTGCCTGCGAGTTGGCAAAGGGAAGCTGAAAGGGACGCTGCTGCTATTTGCCGACCGCGAGGGATCGCTCGACAAGATGCCCGAGCTGTGTCGCAAGCTGGATGTAATAAGCGTGCGGGTGCACGCCTATGCGCCCGATCGGCTGCCGCCGTTTGGCAAGCCGGAGCTAAAGCGACTGTGGAGCATGGCGGGCGAGCACGGCCTGGCGGTGCAACTGCACTTTGAGCCGCGGTACGCTCCGGGCTTTGAGCCGCTGATTCGCGAATTCAAGAGCACGCCCGTGATCATCGACCACCTGGGGCGGCCGTTTCAGGGAACGCCGCAGGAGCACGAAGTGGTGATTCGCTGGGCCCGGTTCGACAACACGATCATGAAGCTCTCGGCGATTCCAGAAAAAACGACGTATCCCCATCGGGATATCGCTCCCGTCATCCGCCAGCTCACGGACGCCTGGGGCGCCGAGCGGATGATCTACGGTGGCGGTTTTAGTGCGGCCGCGACCGGTGACAGCTACCGCCAGGCATTTGAGAAGGCACGCTCGCAACTGACCCACCTCTCGGCCGCCGATCAGGCCAAGATTTTCGGCGGCACTGCGGCCCGAGTGTTTTCCCTGGCGACGTAGTGTCGCGGCGGCCGGCGACTGCGATGAGCATTTGCACCGCGCCGCAGCAATCACGTAAAATCAGGCTGGCGATTGGTTTGCTCCCCAAGGTCCGATCACACTGATTCATGGGTAAATTGCCGCCGGAGCCTGATCTCATGAGTCGCGGGATCAAGTGGACTTGCCTGGGAACGCCGCTGCTGCTGGCGGGCGGTTTCAGCGGCATTTGCGGGGCGCAGCAGCCGGCAGAAAGTCCGCCAGGGCCGGCCCGCCAGCGTGCGCTGGTGAGCCAGTACTGCGCTGATTGCCACGGCGGCCAGGAGAAGACGGCCGGGCTCGATCTGGACACGATCAGCAAAACGGATGTCAGCAATCACGCCGATGTTTGGGAAAAAGCGGTCCGCAAGCTGCGCGTGCGGCAGATGCCGCCGGCCGATGCGCCGCGGCCCGACGAGCGCACGTACCGGGACGTGATTGCCTTTCTGGAAACCTCGCTCGACAAGGCAGCCGCCGAGCGACCACGGCCGGGGCGCACCGCCACGCTGCGGCGGCTGACTCGCACGGAATATCAAAACGCGATCCGCGATCTGCTGGCCCTCGAGATCGATGCGGCGACACTCTTGCCCCCTGACGAGTCGAGCCGCAGCTTTGACAACGTCGGCGTGAGCGACCTCTCGCCGGCGCTGCTGGACCGCTACGTCTCCGCGGCGCAGAAGATCAGTGCGCTGGTGGTCGGCGGCTCGAGCCGATCCCCCGGCGGCGACACGATTCGGATTCGGCCGGACATTACGCAGGAGGAGCACGTTCCAGGCCTTCCGCTGGGGACGCGCGGGGGCGCGCTGATTCCATACTACTTTCCGCAGGACGGCGAGTACGAGATTCAGGTGCGGCTGGCGCGGGACCGCAACGAGGAGATAGAGGGGCTGAAGGAGCCACACGAGCTGGTGGTGCTCCTCGATCGCAAGCAAGCGGCGTCATTTACGATCGAGCCGCCCAAAGACGCCAACCATCAGCATGTCGATGCGCACCTCAAGGTGCGGCTTAAAGTGCCGGCCGGCCCGCACCAGCTCGGCGTGACGTTTCTGAAGCAACCTTCGTCGCTGCTGGAAACCAGGCGGCAGCCGTACCAGGCGCACTTCAACATGCACCGGCATCCGCGGATCACGCCGGCCGTGTATCAGGTCTCGATCGTCGGCCCATACGAAGCCGAGGGAGCGGGGGACACCCCCAGCCAGCGGAGAGTTTTTGTCAACCGGCCGACGAAGCCGGACGACGAGGAATCGTGCGCCAGGCAAATTCTCAGCGCTCTAATTCGCCGCGCCTATCGGCGGCCCGTCACCGACGCTGAAGTGGAAAAGCCGCTGGCCCTGTACCGCGAAGTGCGGGCCGAGGGTGGCTTTGACGGTGCGATCGAGATGGCTGTCAGCTCGGTCCTGGTGAATCCGCAGTTCTTGTTTCGCATCGAGCGCGATCCAGAGGGGATTGCCGCCGGCGTCACCTACCGCGTCAGCGACCTGGAACTGGCCTCGCGGCTGTCGTTTTTCCTCTGGAGCAGCATTCCGGACGACGAACTTTTGAATCTCGCCGAGGCCGGTGAACTCAGCCAGCCCGTCGTGCTCGAAAAGCAAGTGCGGCGGATGCTCGCCGATGTGCGCTCGCAGAGCCTGGTGACGAATTTCGCCAGCCAGTGGCTCCATCTCCGCAATCTGGATGCGACAACTCCCGACCTGCGTCTGTTTCCCGATTTCGACAACAACCTGCGGCAGTCGCTGCGGCAAGAGACCGAACTTTTGGTGGCCAGCGTCCTCCGCGAGGACCGCAGCGTGCTCGATCTCTTGAAGGCGGATTACACCTTCCTTAACGAGCGGCTGGCGAAGCACTACGAGATTCCGCACATCTACAGCAGCCGCTTCCGCCGCGTTTCGCTCGACAAACAGAGCGAGCGTGGCGGCCTGTTACGACAGGGGAGCATCCTCACCGTCACCTCGTATCCCACGCGCACTTCGCCCGTGATCCGCGGCAAATGGGTCCTGGAGAATCTCCTCGGCGCGCCCCCTCCGCCCCCGCTCCCCGATGTGCCGGCCCTGAAGGACAACACGGTCTCGTCGAATCTCTCCGTCCGACAGCGGCTGGCAGAGCATCGCAGCAATGCCGCCTGCGCGAGCTGCCATAACCTGATGGACCCCATCGGCTTCTCGCTGGAAAACTACGACGCCGTCGGACGCTGGCGGACCTTGGAAGAAGCCAAGCCGATCGACGCTTCCGGCGGCCTGCCCGACGGCAGCCAGTTCACCGGCGCAAGCGGCCTGGAGCAAGCGCTTTTGAAACGGCCGGAGCTCTTTGTGGGCACGATGACCGAGAAGCTGCTGACGTTTGCCTTGGGGCGCGAGATCGAACCGTACGACGGTCCGGCCGTTCGCCAGATCCTGCGCGACGCCAAAGCGGACAACTACCGCTTCTCGTCGCTCATCGTCGGCATTGCCAAAAGCACGCCCTTTCAGATGAGGACAGCCCCATGATCGTCACGAAGAAGGCACTGCCGCGGCGGACCTTTTTGCGCGGATTGGGCGTGGCCCTGTCGCTGCCGCTCCTCGATGCGATGATTCCGGCGCTCACGGCCCAGGCCAACACGCCGGCCGACCCGGCCGGCCTGCGGCGGCTGGGGTTTGTCTTCATGCCCATGGGCTGCGACCAGAGTCGCTGGACGCCGAAGGGGGATCGGCTGGACGAACTTTCGCCGACGCTCGAGCCGCTAGCGCCGATCAAGCAGCACGTCACGGCGATTACCAACTTGGAGCTGCGAAACGCCTATCCTGGCACGCACGCGACTTCGAATGCTGCCTTTTTGAGCGCGGTCACCGCCAAGCGGACCGAGAGCACTGACTACTATCTGGGTACGACTGTCGATCAGATCGCAGCAAAGCAGATCGGCCAGGAGACGCAACTGCCGTCGCTGGAGATGTCGATGGACCTGCTGTCCACGGTGGGGCAGTGTGACAACGGCTACGCCTGCGTCTATCAGAACAATCTCTCCTGGTCGAGCCCGACGACGCCGCTGCCGGCGGAAGCCCATCCGCGGATCGTCTTCGAGCGACTGTTTGGCGAAGGGGGAACTCCAGCGCAGCGGCGGGCGGCACTCAAGAAGCGGGCCAGCCTGCTCGATGCCGTCACCGACGAGATCACGCGGCTGAAGGGGAGCCTGGGACCGGCCGATCGGGCCAAAGTGAGCCAGTATCTCGACACGGTCCGCGAGGTGGAGCGCCGCATCCAGAAGGCCGAGGCCAGCACCAAGGACAATCCGCTGCCGGACCTCGATCGCCCGGTCGGCGTGCCGGCCTCGTATGCCGACCATGCGCGGCTGATGTTCGACTTGCAGCTCCTGGCGCTTCAAGGGGACGTGACCCGCGTGATCACGTTCCAGCTTGCCCGCGAGACGAGCAACCGCACGTATCCCGAGATCGGCGTTCCCGATGCGCATCATCCGCTCACGCACCACGGCAACGATCCGGAGAAGATCGCCAAGGTGGCGAAGATCAACCGCTTCCACGTGTCGCTGTTCGCCGAGTTCCTCGAGAAGCTGGCGGCGACGCGCGAAGGGGACGGATCGCTGCTCGATCACGTCCTTTATCTCTATGGCAGCGGCATGGGGAACCCCAACGTACACGACCACACGAACCTGCCGATCCTCGTCGCGGGTGGTGCGGCCGGGCGGATGCGCGGCGGGCGGCACATCCAGTATGAAAGTGCGACGCCGCTGGCCAATTTGCACCTGACGCTCCTGGACAAGGTCGGCGTGCGACTCGAATCCTTTGCCGACAGCAAGGGACAGATCGAGGAGCTGTTCGAGCCGCTGGCGATGTGATGGCAATGAATTCGTACAAATCGATTGCCTGTGCGTTGGCTTCAGCGGTGCTTGCCGCCAGCTCGGCCACTGTGGCCGCCGATGCGCCGCTGGCGGACGCGGCGGAGAGGCAGGATCGAGCAAGCGTGCGCCGGCTGCTGGACGAGCGCGCCGATGTGAATCAGCCGCAGGCCGACGGGATGACGGCCCTGCACTGGGCCACGTATCACGACGATCTGGAACTGGCGGCGCGCTTGATCCGCGCCGGTGCGGACGTGAAAGCCGCCAACGCGTATGGCGTGTTGCCGCTGCCACTGGCCTGCACCAACGGCAATGCGGAGCTGGTTGAGCTGCTTCTCGAAGCCGGTGCAGATCCCAATACAACGCAGCGCGGCGGTGAGACCGTGCTCATGACCGCCGCGCGGACAGGCAAGCTGGCTCCAGTGAAGGCGCTGCTGTCCCGCGGCGCGGATGTCAATGCCAAAGAGCGCAAAGGACAGACGGCATTCATGTGGGCTGCGGCCGAGGGACATGCCGACGTCGTCCAGGCGCTGATCGACGCCGGCGCCGAATTCCGCACGCCGCTGGCGTCCGGTTTTACGCCGCTAATGTTTGCCGCGCGAGAAGGGCGGATTGCCGTGGCGCAGG
>DASRJB010000310.1:0-5617 GCA_035649715.1 Pirellulaceae bacterium | reverse complement strand
CGAGCGACAAAATCGTGAGCGTGTGTTGCAGAAGGACTGAAAAATCCGTTAAGTCCACAAACCCGCCCGGAATTCTGGCTTGACGTTATTTGCCGGCCGAACTTGTGGCGTTTTGGCGACGAAGATGCCAAAATGCAATTTCGAACTTGGGGCCGAAGCCGCAAGGGCATGTCACCACTGCATTCAGAATCGGAAATCCGGGGGAATTGCCGCTACTCGAACTGGGTCGTAGGAGGGTAAGAATGGCCGCGGATGAACGCGGATGACACGGATCAGACAAATCATTTCCGATCCGTGTTATCCGCGTCCATCCGCGGCTACACTCCCCTTCCGAATCGGAGTTGGCCGGAATGGCGTCAGACGCTTCAAGAGTCGATCGGCGGACGCTGGCGCGGTGGTCGCTTGCCACAATGCTGGTCGCGCTCCCAGTAGCCGGCGTCTGCCGCGCCGAGCCGCCTTCGCGCAAGGCATTCGTTAAGGAATACTGCGCCGACTGCCACAACAGCGAAGACAAAACGGGCGGCCTCGCGCTGGACGTTATCAGCAGCGAGGAAGCCCAGCGGCGGCCCGAAATCTGGGAAAAGGTCGTCCGCAAGCTCCGCGCCCGCCAGATGCCTCCCGCCGAGATGCCGCGGCCCGACGAGGCGGCCTATGAGGCGATGCTGGCTGGGCTCACGTCCGAGCTCGACCAGGCGGCGAAGGAGCATCCCCGTCCCGGGCGTACGGAAACGTTCCGACGCCTGACGCGCACCGAATATCAAAACGCCGTCCGCGACCTGCTGGCGGTCGACGTGGACGCCGCCGCGCTGTTGCCCGCCGACGAATCGAGCCATGGCTTCGACAACATTACCGTCGCGGATCTCTCGCCGACGCTGCTCGACCGCTATATCTCGGCCGCCCAGAAAATCAGCCAGTTGGCGGTGGGCAACCCGCGGCGCAGCCCCGGCGGCGAGACCTTCCGCCCGCGGGCCGACCTCACGCAGGAGCAGCACGTCGCGGGCCTGCCGCTGGGCACGCGCGGCGGTCTGCTCGTGCCCTACACCTTCCCGCAGGAGGGCGAATACGAAATTCAAGTCCGCCTGACTCGCGACCGCAACGAAGAGGTCGAGGGCCTGCACGAGCCGCACGAGCTGGTGTTGCTCATAGGCAGCGAGCAGGCGGCCACGTTTACCGTCACGCCGCCGAAGGACAAGGACTATGCGTCGGTCGATGCGCACCTCAAATACCGCCTGCACGTCGCGGCAGGTCCGCACAAGGTCGGCGTGGCGTTCCTCAAGCAGCCGTTTTCGCTGCTGGAGACGCGGCGGCAGCCGTACGAGGCCCGCTTCAACACACACCGGCACCCGCGGCTGACGCCGGCGGTGTACCAGGTGTCGATTACCGGGCCATTCGCAGCGGCCTCCGGGGGCGATTCACCGAGCCGCCGCAAGATTTTCATTTGCCATCCCGACAGCACGAACGAAGAGGAAGCATGCGGGCGGCGAATCCTGGCGACATTGGCCCGGCGGGCCTACCGGCGGCCGGTGACGGATGCCGACCTGGAAAAGCCGCTGGCTCTCTTTCGCCAGGCGCGGGCCGAGAGCGGCTTCGACGCGGGGATCGAGCTGGCACTTAGCGGGATTCTCGTCAATCCGAACTTCTTGTTCCGCATCGAGCGCGATCCGCCAGGCGTCGCCGCCGGCGCAGCCTACAAGCTAAGCGACGTGGAGTTGGCGTCGCGGCTGTCATTCTTTCTGTGGAGCAGCATTCCCGACGACGAGCTGCTGGAGCTGGCGGAAGCCGGCAAGCTGAGCCAGCAGGGCGTGCTCAAGCAACAAGTCCGCCGGATGCTGGCCGACGAGCGCTCGCGGTCGCTGGCCACGAACTTTGCCAGCCAGTGGCTGCACCTCCGCAACCTCGATTCGATCACGCCCGACTTGCGGTCGTTTCCCGATTTCGACGACAACCTGCGGCAAGCCTTTCGCCAGGAAACGGAGCTGCTGTTTGACAGCGTGGTCAGGAGCGACCGCAGCATCCTGGAGCTGCTGCGGACCGATCGCACGTTTCTCAACGAGCGGCTGGCGCGCCATTACGGAATTCCGCATGTCTATGGCAGCCGGTTTCGCGAGGTAACGCTCCCGCCGCAGTCGGAGCGCGGCGGCCTGTTGCGGCAGGGGAGCATCCTGACGGTGACTTCCTATGCCACCCGCACCAGCCCCGTGATCCGCGGCAAGTGGATTCTCGAGAACCTGCTGGGCACGCCTCCTCCTCCGCCGCCCGCCAACGTGCCCGCGCTCAAGGACAACACGGTCGCGGCCAATCTCTCGGTGCGGGCCCGCCTGGCCGAGCACCGCGCCAACCAGGCCTGCGCCAGCTGCCACCAGCTCATGGACCCCGTCGGCTTCGCGCTGGAGAACTTCGACGCGGTCGGCCGCTGGCGGAGTGCCGAGGACTTTCAGCCGATCGACGCGGCCGGCGGCCTGCCCGACGGCAGCAAGTTCACAGGAGTGTCCGGCCTGGAAAAAGCCCTGCTCGATCGCCCGGATCTTTTCGCCGGGACGCTGGCCGAGAAACTGCTGACGTTCGCGCTGGGACGCGGCGTGGAGTATCATGATGGTCCGGCGATTCGCCAGATCGTTCGCGAGGCGCGTGAGGCCGACTATCGCTTCTCGGCCCTGGCCGAGGCGATCGCCGCCAGCGTGCCGTTTCAAATGAGGGCTGCCGAATGATCATCACCAGACGTGCCTTGCCGCGGCGGACGTTGCTGAAGGGGATCGGCGCGGCGCTGTCCCTGCCGCTGCTCGACGCGATGATTCCGGCCCTCACGGCCGAGGCCAAAACGCCCGCGGAGCCAACCCGGCTGAAGCGGATCGGCTACATCTATATGCCGATGGGCTGCGACATGAGCCGCTGGATGCCGCCGGGCGAAGAGCGGCTGGACGAGCTCTCGCCCACGCTTAGCCCGCTGGCCCCGGTGAAGGAGCACGTGACGGCGATCACGAACATGGAGTTGCAGAATGCCTATCCCGGGACGCACGCCACGTCGAACGCCGCGTTCCTGAGCGCGGCCCGCGCCAAGTGGACCGAGAGCACCGACTATTACCTCGGCACCACCGCCGACCAGGTTGCCGCCCAGCGGATCGGCCACCAGACGCAACTGCCGTCGCTGGAAATGTCGATGGACCTGCTGACCACGGTCGGCAACTGCGACAACGGGTTTGCCTGCGTCTATCAGAACAACCTCTCCTGGTCGTCGCCCACGACGCCGCTGCCGGCCGAAGCCCATCCGCGGATCGTCTTCGAGCGGCTGTTCGGCGACGGCGGCACTCCGGCCGAGCGGCGTGCGGCCCTCAAGCAGCGGGCGAGCCTGCTCGATTCGGTCACCGAGGAGATCGCCCGGCTCCAAAATCAGCTCGGCTCGGCCGACCGGGCCAAGGTCGCTCAGTATCTCGACTCGGTCCGCGAAGTCGAGCGCCGCATTCAAAAGGCCGAAACCGGCGCGAAGGACAATCCGCTGCCGGACCTCGACCGCCCTGTCGGCGTGCCGGCCGCCTACGCCGATCACGCCCGGCTGATGTTCGATCTTCAGGTGCTCGCGCTGCAGGGCGACGTGACCCGCGTGATCACGTTCCAGCTGGCCCGCGAGACGAGCAACCGCACCTATCCCGAGATCGGCGTGAGCGACGCCCATCACCCGCTCACGCACCACGGCAACGATCCTGAGAAAATCGCCAAGGTCGCCCTCATCAATCGCTTTCACGTGTCGCTGTTCGCCGACTTCTTGCAGAAGCTCAAGGCGACGCCCGAAGCCGGCGGCACGTTGCTGGAGCACTCGCTCTACCTGTACGGCAGCGGCATGGGCAATCCCAATGTTCACGACCACACGAACCTGCCGATCCTGGTTGCCGGCGGAGCGGCGGGCGGAATGCGCGGCGGCCGGCACATCAAGTTCGATCGCCCGACGCCGCTGGCCAACCTGCACCTGACGCTCCTCAACAAGGTTGGCGTCCGGCTCGATGCGTTCGCCGACAGCAAAGGCCAGATCGAGGGGCTGTTCGAAATCTAGCGGAGCGGCGTCATGTGCCATCGTCGGCTGCTTCTGGGGATGCTCGCGGCCGCGTGCTTGTCCACGGCCGCTGCCGCCCGTGACGATTCTCCCTTGGCCGATGCGGCCGAGCGAAGCGACCGGGCGAGGGTCGAGTCGCTGCTGAGTGACAAGGCGGCCGTCAATCAGGCCCAGCCCGACGGCATGACTGCACTGCACTGGGCCGCTCATCACGACGACGTGGAACTGGCCCGCCGGTTGCTGGCCGCCGGCGCGGATGTCCGGCTGGAGAACCGCTACGGCGTCGCGCCGCTGCCATTGGCCTGCGAGAACGGCAACGGCGAGCTGGTCGAGCTGCTGCTCAAGAGTGGTGCGGATCCTAACACGAAGCTCCGCGGCGGCGAGACGGCACTGATGACCGCCGCCCGCACCGGCCGGCTCGCGCCGGTGAAGGCCCTGCTCGCTGCCGGGGCCGATGTGAACGCCAAGGAGCGCAAGGGTCAGACCGCCATCATGTGGGCGGCGGCCGAGGGGCATGTCGAAGTCGCGCAAGCGCTGCTCGATGCCAAGGCCGAGTTCCGCCAGCCGCTGGCCTCTGGCTTTACGCCGCTCTTGTTCGCGGTCCGCGCGGGCCATGCCGATGTAGTCCAGTTGCTGCTGACTGCCGGCGCGGATGTTACCGAGGCCGCGGCCTCGCGCCGACTTGGCGGCGGCGGCAACGGCGGCATCAGTCCGCTGCTGGTGGCCGTCGAGAACGGCCACTTCGAGCTGGCCCTGTCGCTGGTCAAAGCCGGCGCGGACCCCAACGATCAGCGCTCGGGCTTTGCCCCGCTGCACGCGCTGGTTGCAGTCCGCAAGCCCAACCGCGGCGAAGGCGATGACGGCGATCCCGCCCCCCGCGGCTCTGGCAGCGTGAGCAGCCCCGATTTCGTGCGCGAGCTGGTCAAGCTCGGCGCCGACGTGAACCTGCGACTCAAGCGGGGCGAGTCGGGCGGCGGCCAGTTGGGCAAATCCGGCGCGACGCCGCTCTTGCTCGCGGCCTTTCGCGACGACGTGCCGCTGATCAAGTTACTGGTCGAATTGGGCGCCGATCCGCTCATCGCCAACGCCGACGGCTGCACCCCGCTCCTGGCTGCTGCCGGCGTGGGCACGCGCTTCCCTGGCGAAGAGGCCGGCACCGAGGCCGAGGCGCTCGAAACGGTCGCGCTGCTCTTGGAGCTGGGCAGCGACATCAACGCCGTCGATCGCAATGGCGAATCCGCCATGCACGGCGCGGCCTACAAGAGCATGCCGAGGATGGTGCAGCTGCTCGCCGACAAGGGCGCGAAGATCGACACCTGGAACAAGACGAACAAGCACGGCTGGACGCCACTGCATATCGCCCTGGGCTACCGCTTCGGCAATTTCAAGCCCGCGGCAGAGACGATCGCCGCCATGCACAAGGTGATGCTCGCCGCCGGAGTCGCGCCGACGAATGACCCGCCGAAGAGCGGCCGCAAGGACTATTGAGCTCTGCTACTTGCGCTCGGAGTAGCCCAGGCTCAGCTTCGGGAAGTGCGTTTTGAGCTTCTCGATGCCCGCGGGGGTGATGCG
>DASRJB010000309.1:0-2567 GCA_035649715.1 Pirellulaceae bacterium | reverse complement strand
CGATGATCGCCTTTCAGCCGCTGCTCATGCCGCAGCCGATCACCGATCCGCTCGATCGTCTGATCGCCCGCTCGCGGCCGTGGCCGATCCGGCTGGCCCGCAGTACCGGCGGCATTCTGTGGCGCGTCTGGCTGACCGGGGCGCTGATCTGGCTCGTTTCGACGCCGCTGGTTTGGAAGCAATACAACCTCATTTCGCCAATCGCGCTCGTCCTCAACTTCTTGATGTGGCTGCCGGTATCGCTGGCCATGTACTCCGGCCTGGGGACGCTCGTGTTCGGCCCCTTCATCTCGCTCGGCGGCGGCGGCAAGTGGCTGGGAGTCAGTTGCGACAAGTGCCTGTGGCTGCTGGAGCAGCTCATCGCCTGGGGCCGCGAAATTCCCTATGCCTATCTCGGGCACCCCGCGCCGCCCAGCTGGCTGTTCGCGCTGGGTCGCTGCGGCATTGCCAAGGTAGAGCGGGCCTGTGGCATGCAGTAAACTCTCGCCATGCCCCCGACCAGGGCCGAAGCGAAGCCAGCGCCAGCGGCGACCTATTTCCCGCTCGTGCTGATTGTCTGCGCGCTGGCGGGTGGGATCGCGCTCGATCGGCTCTATCCGCTGGCGGCGGCCCTTTGGATGGGAGTTGCCGCGGCGGCTGTGACCTTGTGGCTGATTTGCTGGCTGGGCCATTGCAACCGGCTGGCTTCAGTGTTGCTGCTCGCCGGATTCTTCGCGGTGGGCGGAGCACGTCACCACCAGTACTGGCGGCTGTTTGGCGAGGATGAGATCGGTCGGTCGGTGGATGAGATTCTGCGGCCGGCGGTGATTGAGGCGGAGGCGCTCACGTCGCCGCGGTGGGTGCCTGCACCGCCGCCGACGCCGCTGCGGACGATTCCTCAGGGCGAGCACTGCGAGCTGATCGTCAACGTCACGGCGATCCGAGACGGCCGCACGTTTCGGCCCGCCAGCGGGCTGGCCGAATTGCAAGTCGGCGGCAACCTAAGGGGCATTCGGGCCGGCGACCGGCTGCGGATCATGGCGCAAGCCGGGCGGCCCGCCGCGCCGCTGAATCCCGGCGAATTCGATTTCGCCGCCCACCTGCGGGCGGAGCGGCAGCTGTGCCGGTTGTTTGCCGAGTTCCCGGAATCGGTTGAGCGACTGTCGCCTGGCAGCGTCTTTTCGCCGCGGCGGTGGCTGGCTGCCGTTCGCGGCGGCGGCAGCGAGATCTTGCGGCAGAACATCGATCCCAACCGGGCGACGCTGGCCTCCGCGGTGCTGCTGGGCGCGCGGGAACAACTCGACGCCGACCGCAACGAGGGCTATCTCGTCACCGGCACGATCCACGTGCTCTCGATCTCGGGCCTGCACGTCGGAATCCTCGCGGCCGGCTTCTACGTGCTCTTCCGCACGGGCCTGTTGCCGCGGCGGTTCATGCTGGCCGCGACCATCCTGCTCACCATTGCCTATGCCTGCCTGACCGATCTGCAGCCGCCGGTCGTGCGGGCCACGATCATCGTCATCGTCGCCTGCCTGGCGCTGTGGCACGATCGCGCGGCGCTGGGCTTCAACACGCTCGCGGCAGCCGGCATCGTGGTGCTGGCCCTCAACCCGGCGAGCCTGTTTCAGGCCGGACCGCAGCTCTCGTTTCTCGCCGTGGCGACGATGATCGCCTTTCAGCCGCTGCTCATGCCGCAGCCGATCACCGATCCGCTCGATCGTCTGATCGCCCGCTCGCGGCCGTGGCCGATCCGGCTGGCCAGCAGTACCGGCGGCATTCTGTGGCGCGTCTGGCTGACGGGGGCCCTGATCTGGCTCGTTTCGACGCCGCTGGTTTGGAAGCAATACAACCTCATTTCGCCGATCGCGCAGATTTTGAATTTTTTGATGTGGCTGCCGGTATCGCTGGCTATGTATTCCGGCCTGGGGACGCTCGTGCTCGGCCCCTTCATCCCGCTCGGCGGCAAGTGGCTGGGAGTCAGTTGCGACAAGTGCCTGTGGCTGCTGGAGTTTTTCATCGCGCAGGGGCGTGAAGTTCGCGGCGCGTATTTCTGGCACCCCGCGCCGCCCGGCTGGTTGATCGGCGTGTTCTATGGGCTGCTGGCGGTCTTCGTCGCCTTTCCAGCGCTGCGTCCCCGGCGGCATTGGCTGGCGGCGATTGCCGCGGCGTGGGTCGCCGTTGCGCTGGCGACGTCCGGCACAGGCTCGAGCATGCTCGCGCAGGTCCGGCCGCGGCCGCTGGGCTGCAGCTTCGTCGCCGTGGGCCACGGCGTCAGCGTGCTCGTGGAGTTGCCCGACGGCAAGAACCTGCTCTACGACGCGGGCCGGCTCGGATCGCCGCTGGCGGGCGTGCGGCCGGTCTCGGCGGTGCTCTGGTCGCGCGGAATCACGCACCTCGACGCGGTGGTCGTCTCGCATGCCGACGCCGACCATTTCAACGCCCTGCCCGACCTGCTCGAGCGTTTCGATGTCGGCGTGATCTACGTCTCTCCGGTGATGTTCGAGCGCCGGCAGCCGGCGGTGGAAGAATTGCGAAGGTCCATTGCGCTGGCCGGCGTGCCGCTGCAAGAGATTCATGGCGGCCAACGG
>DASRJB010000308.1:0-4715 GCA_035649715.1 Pirellulaceae bacterium | reverse complement strand
TAGCTCGACGGCCGCGACGAGATGCACTGGGCGTTGCCGCCCGTGACCGCCTGCAAGGTGGTGGCGGAGCCGCTGGCATCGTTACACGTGGAATTCGGAAGACCCCGAGCCGCGAGCAGCTTATTGCCGAGCGGGTCGCTGGGGCAGGTCAATCCGGGAACAATGGCATTGTGCAGCGGGGCCATGCTCTTGCAGCAAACGTTGATATTGAAGTCGATTCGATCGTACAGGGCCTTCTGCTCGATGTAGGGCAGCATGAAGCACAGCCAGCCCCAGCCCGCGCCGAAGCCGCCCGTGGTGCTGCCGCCGCCCGTGGGACTGAAGCCCACGGCCGGCGGGACGGTGCCGTGCGTGTTTTCGAAATTGTGCACGCCCAGCGCGATTTGCTTGATCTGGTTGGTGCATTGCGTGCGGCGGGCCGCTTCGCGGGCGGCCTGAACCGCGGGCAGCAGCAGCGCTACGAGCACGCCGATGATGGCGATGACGACGAGCAGTTCGACGAGCGTAAAGCCACGCAAGCGTGGCGCGGACTGGCGCATGGCACTACTCATTTCGGGTAAAGTCGCGAGCCCCAGCGAGGATCAGCGTCGCGAATTCGCGTAAGATTCAACGGCGTCTCATCTTAGTGCAGCCCTGCTTCGATGCCAAGCAGAAAAATGGGGTTTTTGTCGCTAGTGGGACGCCGCCGCGGCTATCGTCCGGGCAATCACCTGGTAGCTCTGCTGGGTGTAACCGCCGCTGGTGAGCATGACGGCGGGAATCTGGCGATCGCGAAGCAAATTCAGCACGAACAGGTCGCGAGCCAGCACGTCGTCGGGCGTGAGCGAAAGACCGCCCAACTCGTCGCCAGCCAGCACGTCGGTGCCCGCGTTGTAGATCGCCAGCGCCGGCCGCTGGGAGCGGCTGATGGAGTCGAGAAACGGCGGCAGGCGGCTGCGGAGTTGCTCCAGGTACTCGCCGCCGCCGGTTCCCGGCGCAAGGCCGATGGGGCAATCGATTCGCTCGCGGGCCTGGACGTCGAACATCGGATAGATCAAGGCGTTGTGCATGTCGAACAGAAAGACCCGCGGATCGTCGTGAAAGCACCAGGCCACGCCGTTGCCCAGGTGCGCGTCGAGATCGACGCAGACCACGCGGCTGCCTTCGGCCAAACGGCCTTCGCGCGTCAGCTTCCGCACAATCAAGGCGATGTCGTTGTAGATCGAAAAACCCTCGCCGCCGGCGGGCTTGGCGTGATGAAAACCGCCGCCCAGGTTGAACGCCAGGCCGCACTCCAGCGCCGCGCGGGCGGCCATGACCGAGCCGGCCGCGGCCCAGCGCATCGGCTGAAGCAGAAATCGGTCGAGCAGCCACAAGGGGGCCCGCCGCAGCGCCGGAACTTCGATCGCCTGCGCAATGACGGCCGAGCTCTGGAGCGACTGGAGGTACTCGGCCGAGTGCACCAGCCGCAAGTCGTCGTCGCTCGCCGGAGCGGGCGTCGGCAGATGCAGCGCGGCCAGCCGGCTGCCGAGCTGCTTCCGCAGGACAGCCCAGGCCCGCGCGTACTTCCGCAGGTCGAACGGGTGCAGCCGCTGGGAGCCGGGAAAACCCAAGTTGACGCGGCGGTCGTAGACGATTCGCGGGTTCACCCCTTCATCGTAGCGGCGGGGGGCTTGGCCTTGAGCAGCGCCTTGGCGGCATAGAACCAGCGCCGCTCGACGAACCGCCAGACGGGCGTGCCGCGACGGTACTGGAGCAGAATGTCGCGGAGGATTAGCGTCGCCTGGTCGCGCTGGCCGCTGTGCATCAGGTACTCGGCGTAGTAAAAGCGCGGGCCCTCGCTCTTTTTCTTCGCCATCAATTCCTGAAAGATCTTTTCCGCTTCGGCGGGCCGGCCGCAGCGGGCGGCGACGCGGGCCGTCAGCAGCGAGAACTGCAGCTGCTGGTCGGGCGATTTTTCGGGCACCGTTTTGGCCAGCACCTGCTCGGCTTCGGCGGGGCGGCCGGCTTCCAGGTGGGCCTGCGACAGCCGCATCAGCAGTGTGGCGTCGTCCTTGAACGCGCCGCGCAGTCCCTCGCTGAGCACGGTGCACTCGCGGTCGAACTGGCGGGCGAAGTGCAGCTCGTCCGCCAGTGCCAGGCGGTTGCGCACGGTGTTCGAATCTTCCAGAATGCCCTCGCGGATGGCAATCCGCTGCTGCGGGCTCTTCAGCCGCCAGAGCAGCGACCGATAGTCGAACTTGCCGACCGAGGGTCGGACCTCAAAGAACAGATAGGCGAGCGCCCCCACATACGGAAAGAAGAAGACGACGTAGATCCACCAGTACGGCCGCCCAGTGCGCAGCACATGGATGATCACGCCGAGATGGATCGCGGCCCAAACCAGCCACATGAGCGAGCCGCCGAGGCTGAACAGCCCGGTCAGGAAGAACGCTTCGTGCTGGCCCAGGAGGATTTCCACGGCAGGCAATTTACGATGCGGCGGCGATTGGCTCAACGATGCTGCCTAAAGTAGCCCTCACGCTCCGCGTGAGGCGGTCCGCTCGCGGAGCGAGCGGACTACACAGGGCCGGAAGATTGACAACGGCCGCTGCCGGGGCGGAAGATTGCGGCGGGAGGGGACCATGCACGCGACACCGCTCAATCGCCGCACGTTTTTGCAGGCCGCGGGGGCTGCCGCGGCGCTCGCCGGCACGGCAGCCGCCCAGCAGGCCGCCGCCGGGCCGGCCAACACGCTGGGGATCAGCTATTCGTCCTATTCGGTCCGCTGGCAGGCGGCCACGGCTGACGGCCAGTTACCGCGGATGACCGGCGCGGTGGACTTTCTCCGGCACGCCAAAAAAATCGGCGCGGCGGGAGTGCAGACGGTCGTCGGCGAGTGGGACGAGCGGCAGGCTCGCGAGGTCCGGGAGCTGATCGATCGCGAAGGACTGTTCTTCGAGGGCCAGGTCGGCCTGCCCCGCGTCCCGGCCGACGCCGAGCGGTTCGACAAACAGATTCAAGCCGCCAAGGCGGCGGGGGCCTCGATCGTGCGGGCGGTTTGCCTGGGCGGCCGGCGGTACGAGACCTTTGCCACCGACGCCGAGTTCGCCGCCTTCGTGCAGCAGTCTCGCGCCAAGCTCCGGCTCGCCGAGCCGATCGTCAAGAGGCACCGCGTGCGGCTGGCGATCGAGAATCACAAGGACTGGCGAATCGGAGAAATGCTCGACCTGCTCAAGCAGTTGGCGAGCGAGTGGGTGGGCATCAACCTCGACATCGGCAACAGCATCGCGTTGCTCGAAGACCCGCTGGAGGTCGTGGAGGCCTACGCGCCGCTGACGTATACGACGCACTTCAAGGACATGGGCGTGCGGGCCTACGACGACGGCTTTTTGCTGTCGGAGGTGCCGCTCGGCGAGGGCTATCTCGATCTGGCGAAGATCATCGCCGTCTGCCGCCAGGCGAACCCCGCGGTCCGCTTCAACCTGGAAATGCTGACCCGCGATCCGCTGCAGGTCCCCTGCCTGACCGAGCGCTACTGGGTGACGATGCCAGCCGTGTCGGGGCGCGATCTGGCCCGAACACTGGCCGCCGTACGGAGCAAGTCGTCGGCCAAGCCGCTCCCCGCCGTCGCCGGACTCAGCCGCGACGAGCGGATTCGCTACGAAGAGGCCAACGTGGTGCAGTCGCTGGAATTCGCCAGGAAGAAGTTGGGATTGGCGTAGCCGACGCTGCCAGCGTCGTCCGCTGCCGACGCGCCGACGCTGACAGCGTCGGCTACGAGCGGTAGTTTTCGTGGCACTCGGCGCAGGCCTTGCCGATCGCAGCGCTGGCCCTGGCGGCTTGCTCGTAGTTCTTCGTCTTTACGGCGTCGGCAATCGATTTGGCCCCGTCGCGCAGGCGAGCGCAGAAGGACTTGTACTCGTCCGAGTCGGCGTCGGGCATGCCGTCCTTGGCCAGCACCGCGCCGATCGCCGCCAGCAGCTCGGCGTCGCGGAGCACGCGGTCGGCGTTGGCGGTGAATTGTCCCTTATCGGCGAGCGCGGGCTTCAGCCGTGGATCCCAGGCCTGCTCGAGGAACTGCATCAAGGGGGCGCGGCCGGCGACGTCCTTCCAGGGCGCCTTGGCCTCGGCTTCTTTGCCGGCGAAGGGCGTTCCGCCGTTGATCAGGTCCCCCAGCTCGTCCTTGCGGAGCCTGGCCTCCTGCCAGACCTGCTGCGTGCCGACCTTGGCGTTAGCGGCAGTCCGAGCGAAGGCGTCGCGGGCGGCCGGGGCGTCCTTCTTCCACCGCACGTCGCTGTCGTACTCGCCGGCGATGCCGAACAGCATCGCCAGCACCGTGAAGTTGCGGCGGGCCGCCTTGTATCCCTTGCCCGCGAAATCGCTGGGCGTCGTGACACCGCCATCGACCAGCAGCTTGGTCGCCTTGATTTCGTCCTCGATCGTCGTCGCCGAGATCAGCGCCGCCCAGCCGGCGCCGGTCACGCCGGGGCCGCTGCCGGATGGTGGCGCGCTCGAGCCCGAATTGCCGCCAGGCGCGGCCGCCGCGGCCGCCTTAGCCAGATTCGCCGGCCGCTCGCCGACCAGGCCTTCCTTGAACGCGTCGGAATAAAAGTTGTCCGTCTTGCTGAACTTCGGCGGCTGGGCCCGCTTGACCGTCTTGGGGGCCTTCGTTTGGGCGAGAGCAACCAGCGGGACGAGCGCGGCGACAAACAGGGCCAGCAGCAACAAACGGCGCATGGATCAACTCCGGGAGA
>DASRJB010000307.1:0-4349 GCA_035649715.1 Pirellulaceae bacterium | reverse complement strand
ATAGTTCTGGCTTGGGGTCAATCAACTAGCGGACGCCGAGGGGCCGACGAACGACGAGCGGCTGACAAACATCATCGCCCAATACCGGGAGCTGCCTTCAACCGTTCAGCGCAAGCTGCTGGCCGACCTAGCCAACATCGCCGCGATCTGCCCGGACCTCCACCCGCTCGTGACCGCGGCGGCGAACGAGGCCGATACGCTCTCGGTCCGCAGCGCCGGCTGAGCACCTTCAGCCGGAGCGCGACTAGAATGCCGGCATGAAATTCACCGTCCGGGATTTGCTGTGGCTGGCGGCCGTGCTGTTCTTTGCCGCGGGCTGGTACATCGATCGCCGAGTGGCTACCTGGGAGCGGCGAGTTGCTCAGGCGAAGCTGATGCTCGCCGAATCTAAGCTCCAGGAATTGGGCTGGCGGCTGAGGAGCAGTTCTAACGGACGGGAATTCGGCGTCGAGCCGCTGCGCAAGTACGAGCCCGCCGATTCGGCCAGGTAGTTGGAAGCTGGCGGGAATACTTCGCGCAGGGCGGACCGAAACAATCGCCGGCCCCTTTTCTCGCCCGGCAAAGCCCCGCAGCGGCTGGCCAATGGTGCCGCATCGGATCGATCTCTGCGCTGGAGGAACCCATGACTCAGCAGTCACAGGCCGTGCCGACGCTAGCCGATGAGGGTGTGCCCGCCAGCCAGCTGCTACGGCAACTGGTCGTCAACATCGCCACGCAGTCGTGGCTGGCCAGCATGGCCCTGCACATGACGCTGCTCATCGTCCTGGCGCTGGTGCTGGGAACGATTCACGTGGCCGCCACGATCGGCGCTGCTCCGGCGTTTGAGGTGCCGGAGGAGCCAAAATCGCTGGAGCCGGAAATCGAGCACTTCGTCGTCGGCGAAGCGCCGCTGGAACCCACGATCTTGAACGCCCAGACGTTGACCTCCGAGCCCCCGGCGGGCCTGGAAGACGCCCTGGCCGAGTCCTTTTTGTTCGAACCGGCTGGCGGAACCGTCAATCCCGGTCAGCTGCAGTCAACCGGGATGTCATTTGCGAGTGACTTAGGCCTCGGGCCGGCGCTGCGCGAGGGTGCTGGCAGCGGCGGCTTGGGACTGGGCATGGAAGCCGGCCAGGGCGGCGCGCAGGCTGGGTACAGCGTCCGAACGGGCGACGCTCGGTCGAAGCTCAGGGGCTTGGGCGCGACGATCCCCTCGGAGCGGGCTGTCGCCGCGGCCCTTAACTGGCTCGCGCGCCACCAAAGTCCGGATGGCCGTTGGAGCCTGGATCACACGCCGCGCTGCAAGAGCGGCTCGTGCTCCGGCCCTGGCCAGCAGCGTGCGGATGCAGCCGCGACGGCGCTCGGACTCTTGCCGTTTCTGGCCGCCGGCCAGACGCACGAAAGCGTCGGGCCCTATCGCAAGAACATCGCGGCGGGCATCGACTGGCTGATCAAGAATCAGCAGCGCACCGGCGATCTCTCCAGCGGCGGATCGCAGATGTATTCGCACGGCCTGGCGACGATCGCCCTCTGCGAAGCCTATGGCATGACGCACGACTCCCGCGTCGGCTACGCCGCCCAGGCCGCGCTGGACTTCATCATCTCCGGGCAAAACAAGGAGGGCGCTTGGCGGTACACGCACGGCACAGAAAGCTCCGACACGTCGGTCTTCGGCTGGCAGGTGATGGCCCTCAAGAGCGGCCAGATGGCCGGCCTCAAGGTCCAGCCGGCCGCGCTCGACGGCTGCCGGCAATACCTCCGCAAAGTCGCGCAGGGGCAGTATCAGAGCGAGTTCAGCTATGCCCCCGGCGGAGGTCCGACCTTTACCATGACCTCCGTCGGACTGTTGACGTCGCAATATCTGGGAGCCCGCCGCGACGACCCAGTAATCGTTGGCGGCCTCGATTATCTCTCGCGCCACAAGCCGTCGGCCCAGCAGCGAAACAGCTACTACTGGTACTACGCGACGCAAGTCATGCACAACGTGCCCGGCCCGCAGTGGGACGACTGGAACCGCGCCATGCGGCGGCTGCTGATCGAGACGCAGGAGCAATCGGGCTGCCAGTCCGGCAGCTGGGATCCCAGCCGGCCCGAGCCCGATCCCTGGGGCAATCAAGGCGGCCGCCTGATGGTGACCAGCCTCTCGTGCCTGACGCTGGAGGTGTATTACCGCTACTTGCCGCTGTACAAGATCGACGGCGATGGAGCAGAACTCAAGGGTTTGCCTTGACGGACCCTATCAAGAATTTGAGGTAAAGGTGCGCGTTGAGCGGCAGAGCGACGTCGATCATTCAGCGAACCACAGCCAGTAGCAGGAACGAGTTTAGGACGGGTTGTGATCGCCTGCGCCCGCATAGCTATACGTGAAGCGGGGCGCAGGCGACGAAGAGGAATACGCCGATGTAGTGGCAGACGCTGCCGGCGATGACGAAGAGGTGCCAGATCGCGTGGAACTGATAGGGCCGATGGTCGAGAACCAGAAACGCGGTGCCGGCGGTGTAGCACAGTCCGCCGACCAGAATCCAAGCTAAGGCGCCGAGGGGAACTAAATTCAGGTACGCCCAGGCAGGAATAATCGGCAGCCAGCCGAGCAGCAGGTACGACCAGATCGTCGCCGCGTCGATACGGTGCAGGAACAGCAACTTGGAAAGAAAGCCTACCAAGGCGGCCGTCCACATTAGCAACAGGAACGGCCACCACCAGCCGAAGCGCAAGTACTCCAAGGCAAAGGGCGTGTACGTTCCGACGATGAGCAGGTAGATGCAACCTTGATCGAGAATTCGGAAGGCCTGCCGCCAGGCCGGCCGCGCGACGGCGTGCGATAACGTGGAAGCTGCGTACACCGCCACGAGGGCGATCGCAAAAACGCCGCACCCCACCAGACGCCACGCGTCCGGCTGTGAATGGACTCGCATGAGCAGGAGCCAGCCGCCGGCCAGGCTCAAGATCAGGCCGATGCCATGCGTCACGCTGTTGACGATTTCTTCCGCGAGCGAACGTGTGTGAGGATCCATTCCACGAGCCCGGCAAAGAGCGAGCCTATTGGTGTTTGACCAGCCAGCGATCGAGCTGATTGGCGAAGGCCTGGCGGTCTTTGGAGCCGAAGGTGGCTGGCCCGCGGCTCAACTGGCCGCCGCCGCGGAGCTGGTCGAGCATGTTCCGCATCCCCAGCCGCTCACCGATGTTGGCCTCGGTGTAAAGTCCACCGCGCGGATCGATCGCCTCGGCGCCCTTGGCCACCACGTCGGCAGCGAGCGGAATATCGGCGGTAACTACCAAATCCCCTGGTGCAACCAACTCGACGATTCGTCGATCCGCGATGTTCATGCCGTCCGGTACGAGCAGCGTGTGGATGAACTCGGACCGCGGAATCCGCAGGGACTGATTCGCGACGAGCGTCAGCTTGATCTTCAGCCGCTGAGCGGCCCGAAACAGCAGGTCCTTGATTTCGCCAGGACAGGCATCGGCATCGACCCAAATCTGCATCATTCCCTCTCAGTCTCGACTTGACCCCATCGGCAGCTCGCGGGCAAGCGCCTGGGCAGGCCAGAGCCCACACCACGTTTCTCACGCGGAGCGTGAGGACTGCTATTAACCGAAGGCTCGGGCGAGTTCCCGAAGGTAGTCGAGAGCTTCTTCGAGCTCGGGGGCCTGGGCGCCGATCTGGCGGCCGGCGCGGTCGCAGCGGGCGAGGGTGATCAGGTCGTCGTAATCGGGCGATTCGCGCAACCGGCGGCGGGCCCGCTGGCCGAGCGTCTGGTCGAGGTCCTGCTGGGCCTCCATATGGTGCTCGATGAACCACCGCGTGCGGTCGGTGATGAACCCGTCGAGCGCTTCCAGGCCGGCGGCGACGTGGTCCTCCGGGTCGATCGCCTTGCCCACGTCGTGCAGCAGGGCCGCCAACAAAAACTCCTCGTCGTAGGGCGAGGCGTCGCGGGCGTGGTCGAAGACCTGCAGGCTGTGGTACAGCGCGTCACCCTCCGGGTGGTACTTGAGGTTCTGCTTCACGTTTTCCAGCGGCAAGAGCAGGCTCTGAAAGACCTGGAACGGGTCGAGCTGCTCGGCTGCGCTGCTGACCGCTGCCTCGATATCCAGCGCCGGATACTCGCGCGACAGCAGCGACTCCAGCTCGCGGATGCTGGCCCGCTCGATCGGTTTGCCGGTGATCGAGCTCTTGAAGACGTAGTGGGCCTTGTCGGCCGGATAGATCGTCAGCTCCAACGGAAATCGGTCCTGGACGTGGATGTGCGTGAAGACCCGCTCCTCGTTATTCTTGCGGACGCGCTTCCGCTCGACGTCGTAAACCAGGCCCTGCTCGTCGAGCACGTCCGTGATCGCGTTGACGCTGCTCGAGAACAGGTGCAGGTCGA
>DASRJB010000306.1:0-10089 GCA_035649715.1 Pirellulaceae bacterium | reverse complement strand
TGATGAAGGATATCAGCACGCGGATCGACGTCGCCGAGAAGCTGGTCAGCGCCGACACGTCGTCGGTGGGCGCGATCAACCTCGACGAAGAGCAGACCAGCGGCAACATCGCCGACCAGGTCACGGCCTACTTCGAAGCCTCGAAGAAAGCCGACGCCACCGTCGCCGTGAAGCTGGAAGCCGAGTAAACGCCTTCCACAAAACGTAACTCGGTTCCAAGCTCCGCTTGGGACCGCACTTTCAGAAGCTCCGCTTCGACTGCGCCTGAAGCGGGGCTTCTCGTTTTTTGGCCTCTTCTTTTCAGCCGCTTGCGGAGTCCCGTCCATGCGTGAAGAAGAAATGGTCGTCGCCCTGGCCGGCATATTTGGCGTCTTCGGCCTGCCCTTTCTGGCCTGCATTCTGTGGCTGGTGCTGCACTACATCTATGCCGCGTTCAAGACCTGGCAAGAGACCCGCCTGAAGCGCGACATGATCGCCCGCGGTTACACGGTGCAGGAGATCGTAGAAATCGTTTCGGCCCGCCGCGGCAAGTCGAAGAGCGGAACTTCCAACGTGCCGCCCGCCAAGCCGATCAAGTATCCGGCCTATGCGGCGAATACTTGAGTAGGTCGCCGCACTGTGGAGTCATTCCATGAACGACGACGTGATCATGGGGTTATCTGCCATGGCTATTCTCCTCGTCCTGCCCGCGCTGTGGATCGTCTGCCACTACACGTACCTGTGCTGGAAGCAGTCGCAATCGACGGCGCTGATCCGCGATATGATCGCCCGCGGCTTCACGCCGGAAGAAATCATTCAGCTCTGTCAGGCCCTGGGGCATCGGACGCCCCGGCACTTGAAATGCGCCGGCGACGCGCCGCCTGCCAAGCCGATCCGGCAGCCGGCGTACAGCGTGAGCCCCTAGCCGCGAAGGATGCCGATCGCCTCGAGAACGAGTAAGCTGTTAGGGAGCGGGCACGCGTGATCATGTTTCCTCCGTGGCGATTCAAGTTGCGGGAAGCACAGGTCGCCTTAGAGCAAGGGCGATTGGAGGAAGCGGCGCGCCTGGCCAGCGACCCGCAGCTCAAGCAGTTTCTTCCCGTCCAGCAGCTCCTGGCGCAGATCGGCGAGCAGTTCGCACGCCGAGCCTTGGAGCGGGCCGCCTCGGGCGATTTCACGGCCGGCTGGCGAGATCTGGATGAAGCCCGCAGCCTCGCCGGCGAAACCGGCAGCTGGCAACGCCTGCAGCAGGCCGTCGCCGACGTCGCGGTGGGCGATATCGTGCAGCACCTTACGGCCAGCGATTATCCCGGGGCGACCTCCCGCATCGAATCGCTCGAAAAACGCGGCGTGCCGGGCCTGCCGCTGAAGACGCTGCTGGAAGTGACGCGGCGGCTCGACTCGGCCCGCAAGCTCAGCCAGAAAGGCAAATTCTCCGAGGCCGACGAGCAACTGGCCGCGGCCCAAGCGCTGCGGCCCGACTTGAAACTGATCGAGGCCCAGCGCGAGCGCTGCCGCGAGCGGCAGGAGCGCTCCAAGACGCTCACCGAGCAATTGCACGCGGCGCTGGCCGCCAGCGATTGGACCAAGGTCTTGTCGTTGGCGACGGAGCTGCTGGAAATCTCACCCGAAAACCGCGTCGCCCGCGACGCCCGCAAGCGGGCCTGGGGCGAAGTCGGCGAGCAGATCGGCGATTCCCGCCGACTCGGCGAAACCAAGCACTGGACCGGCACGCCGATTTCCGGCCCCGTCACGGTCGGCGGCGCCGACGTGCCCGTCAAGCGGTCGCCCCGCTTCATGTTGTGGATCGACGCCGTCGGCGGTTATCTCGTCTGCCTGGGCGATGAGATCATCATTGGCCAGGCCGTGCCCGGCGGAAAGGTCGATGTGCCGATCCAGGCCGACATCTCCCGCAAGCACGTGAAGCTCGTGCGGCATAAAGAAGGCTACATCCTCGAACCGCTCGGCGGCAAAGTTGTCCTGAGTGGCAAGGCGGTCACCGAGCCGGCCCTGCTCTCCGACGGCGACGAGTTCACGCTCGGCGAGCGGGTGAAAATGCGGTTCCGCAAGCCGCACGTGCTCTCCAGCTCGGCCCGACTGGAGCTGCTCAGCCCGCACCGCACGCTCCCCTATGCCGACGCGGTCGTGCTGATGGGCGAATCGTGCGTGCTGGGTCCGCAGTGGCAGAACCACGTCGTCTGCCGCGAGTTCGGCGGCGACGTCGTGCTCTACCGCTCGGAGGACAAGATCATGTGCCGGGCGATGGAGTCGATCGAGATCGACGGCAAGCTGCACGACGGCCGCGGCCCCGTGCGGCCCGGGTCGCACGTGCTGGGGACGGATTTTTCACTGAGTTTGGAAGCGGTCTGACAACAAATGCAGAAACTCGTGACCATTTACCTCGACAACAGTGCCTATGGGAAAGGCAAAATGCTCGTCACGAGCTACAGCGAGGTACATGGGCTCGTCGAGGAGCACTTGCAGAATTACCTGGCGGAGGGATGGCAGATCAAATCAGTCGGCGGCTTCGGCGGCAATTCCGACTCGCTGAGCGTACGCGGCTGGGCGATTGTGGTGCTCGAGAAGTGATGCATACGCGATGCTTAAGTTGCATAAAATGCATAAGGGAATAAGCCGGAAACCGCCCCAAATCATTGGTGCAAAACGACTTAGGAACAAACGGCAGTCGCAGAAAAACTCCCACGATGCATAATGCATCGAGTGACCTGATCGGGAATACGATGAATCCGTGTGTGCTCAGCGTAGGTATCCAATGGTTGAAGCGCGCGCAAAGGTGTCCGAATTTCTGCGCCTGCGCGTTAGGCTTCAATAGCTTTACAAGCCCGTTCGCATCAACCACTTACAACCAAACGCTCAGGGCGTTTTTGACTGGTCCAAGATTGTGATTCGTCTGCCGAAAACCCACTAGACGCGGCAAAGCCGTCTGTGCTGATGGTGCCGCTTCGCTGCGGGGGTAAACTAGTCTCATGATTTCCCGAGCCGCTACGATCGATGCCGGCGGCCCGGCGGCTGCCGAGGCGGCCGCCCCTGTCCGAGGCGGTGCCATGAAGTTTTTCTATGCCAGCGGCACTCGTCCGCTTGAGGGTTACACCCTCAAGCGCGGCATTGGCCGCGGCGGCTTCGGCGAGGTCTATTTCGCCACCAGCGACGCGGGCAAGGAAGTCGCCGTCAAGCACATCGAGCGGAACTTGGAGGTCGAGCTGCGCGGCGTCGGGCAGTGCCTCAACCTCAAGCATCCCAACCTGATCGACCTGTACGACATCCGCTACGACGAACAGGGCGACGCCTGGGTCGTGATGGAATACGTCGCGGGCCAAAGCTTGAAGGACACCGTCGACCGCAATCCCAACGGCCTGCCGCTCGACCAGGTCAACTTCTGGTTCCGCGGGATCGCATCTGGCGTCGCCTACCTGCACGACCACGGCATCGTCCACCGCGACCTCAAGCCCGGCAACATTTTCGAAGACTCCGGCTTCGTCAAGATCGGCGACTACGGCCTCTCGAAGTTCATCTCGTGCAGCCGGCGAAGCGGCCAGACCGAAAGCGTCGGCACGTTCCACTACATGGCCCCCGAGATCGGCAAAGGGGTTTACGGCAAAGAGATCGACATTTATGCCCTGGGAATCGTGCTCTACGAGATGATCACCGGCAGCGTGCCGTTCGACGGCGAGAGCAGCCAGGAAATCATCATGAAGCACCTGACGGCCGAGGCGGAGCTGTCCGGGGTGCCGCAGCCGTATCGGGCGATCATCCAGCGAGCGCTGCAGAAGGACCCCGAGAAGCGCTACCACAGCGCGGCCGAAATGCTCGCCGCTTTGAATCCCTTTGCGCCATCAGCCGGGACCAAACCTGGTCCCGGCGCGGCGCCAACTCGCGTCAATGGCTCGAATGGCGCTCCGGCCGAATACAAGCTCGTCCCGTCGGAGCCGATCTATATCGGCGACGAGTCCGAGGGAATCGAGTTCGGCGAATTGCAACTCGACCCGTCCAAGATCGTCGTGAACGCGGAAATCGTCGGCCGCAACGGCGCACGCACGCCCCTGCCGGCTACAACTGAGCCGGTCGCCCGGGCGGCTCAATCGAGCTGGAAGCGCTTCGCCCAGTGGTGGGACCACGGGCGAATGTCCACGCCGGTGAAAATCCTGATGCTGGTTGTCGCAGCGGTAATCGCTGCGGTTCAGGGTGGCTGGCTGCTCGTGGCCGCGGTCGCCGCAGGCAGCTTCTACCTCGTCTTTTCGGGCTTCCGCCTGGTCGCCGGCTCGCTCCGCCGCTCGCCTGTCGCTACGGCAGCGGCAGCCGCGGGATCGGCGCCGGCTCAGGTTCCTCGCAGCGCGGGCTGGCACCCGATTGCCTGGGAACAATCCGGCCGGCAGCTCTTGCGCGAAAAAACCGCCGGCGACCGGATCGGCGAACTTACCGGCTCGATGCTCGGCGCGGCGCTGATTTCATTAGTCCTGGCGGTGGCGATGGCCGCGATCGGCGGCGAAGCCCTCGACGACTCTCCCCGCGCGATCGCCGGGCCGGTCTGGCTGGGGCTGATGACCACGCTCGGCTCCTGGTTCGTCCTCGGCGCTGGCAAATGGTTCGAAGCGTCGAAGGGCGAGGCGGTCCGCCGGCGGTTCGCGATGCTGGCCCTGGGCCTGGCCTTCGGCGCGATTGCCTTTGCGTCCGCTCAGCACCTGATGGTGCGGATGGGCGACGACTCGGTCCGCGGCATGGGCCTGTTCGACAGCATGTACGACTCCAGCAGCCGCTTGCCGACGCTGCCGGCGTTTTTGGGATACTTCGGCGCTTTGTTCCTGACCATCGGCTGGTGGAAGCAGACCGATCCGCTTCGCTCATCGCGATTGAAGATCGGACCGATATTGATAGCGATCCTGGCCGCGTGGCTGTGGTTGTTCGTGTTTCCGTTCCCGCAGCCGTGGGGCTTTATGCTCGCCGCCGCGATTTCGATCTCGGCGCAGCTTTCCGCCCCCTGGCTCAGCCCGGCCGAACGGACGGCAGCCATGCACCGGCAGGGAGGCACAGTCGTTTAACCCGTAGCCGGAGGCGCAGGCTCCGCCCCGCCAGACGCAGCCCTCTCCGGCTCCGGGTTAAACGAGGAGGCAATCATGCTCACTGAAATTCAGATCCTGCTCACACTCGGGCTGGCCGGCGCGGCGCTTGTAGCCGCGTGGCCGCTCTTTCGCTTGCCGCGGGGGCGGCGAATTCTCGACGGCCTGAGCGGCACCGGGCTGATCGCCGCCGGGGCGACGTTGTTCGGCCTGGTCGCGGGCGGTTTCATCGAAGTCCCCGAGCTTACTTCGCGGGCGACCGCCCAGGAACCACAGGCCGAGGCGGACGATGCGCCCGCCACGGCCACCGCCGCAAGTGAGCCTCTGGCCACTGAGACTCCGGCCGCCGGCACCGAGCCGAAGATCGACCTGCCCACGTTCGTCGCTCCAGCCAGCCGGCCGGCTTGGATCAATCAACCTCAGAACGTGAGCGGCGACGGAATTCACACGGTTCCGGTGGCCTCCGATCCGCACGCCCGCGAGGCCGACGCCCGCCGGGCGCTCGATCGGGCGCTGGAGGCGGCGACGAGCGAGTACATCTTCGAGCAGCTCGGCAGCCAGCTCGCGCCGCGCCTCTTGCACTACGACGCCAATACGATCAAGCGGCGGTTCGTGAAGCACGAGAACCTGTACTCCGACAAGGCGACGTATCTTTCCGGTGACATGTACGAGAGCTTTGCGCTCGTGGAGTTCGACAAGTCCTTCCGCGACGAGCTGGCCGGCCGGTGGCAGAGCATCCGCGGTCAGAGCCGCCTGGCACAGGTCGGCCTGTTTGCCGGCGCGGCGCTCTTGCTGCTGGCGTCGGTCTTCGGCTACTTCCGCCTCGACAACGCGACCCGCGGCTACTACACGGGACGCTTGCAGTTCCTTACGGCGGCAGCGATACTGGCAGTGATCGGCGCTGGAGTCTTCGCAGCCCAGTGGATTCATTGGCTGTAGCCGTAGCATAAGCGTCCCGCTTGTGCATGCCTGGGCAAGCGAGGACGCTTACCCTACGATTCCATGACCGCTCCGCGCGATGCCGACTCCCTGCTGGTCGAGCGGATTCGCCGCGGCGAAGGCGAGGCCTGGGACGACTTGATTGCCCGCTATGAAGGCCGGCTGCTGGCGTTCGTCGAGAGCCGGCTGGGCCGCCGCGGCCCCAGCGAAGACATCGTGCAGGAGTCGTTCGTCGGGTTCTTGAACAGCCTGCCGAACTACGACGGCCGCCGGCCGCTGGAAAGCTACCTGTTCTCGATCTGCGCCTACAAGCTCACCGACCACCTGCGGCGCGAAGGCCGCCGGCCCGCCGTGCCGATCAGCAGTGCGTCCGACACTTCCGGCGACTGGCAGGTCTCCGACAGCGCCCGCCGGGCCAGCAGCATCGCCCGCAGCAGCGAGCGCAAGCAGCTGGAAGAGAAGGCCATCGAGGGCGCGCTCCGCGAGCAGATCGACCGCTGGCGCGAAAAGGCAGAGTGGACTAAGCTGATGTGCGCCGAACTGCTCTTCGTCCGCGGCTGGGCCAACAAGGACGTCGCCGAACAGCTGTCGATCACCGAGCAGCAGGTCGCCAACTACAAATTCGACTTCATCGCACGGCTTAGAACGCTCATCAAGCGCCAGGATTTGTCGGAAGAAGTGTTTCCGGAGTTGTATGCCGACGGTTAATCCAAATCCCAAATTGCCACATGCCCCGCCTGACCCAAGCCGACCTGCAAGCCTATCTCGACGAGGCGCTTTCGCCGGCCGAGATGGCGGCGATCGAGGCCGAGCTGCGCAAGCAGCCGGAGCTGCTCAAGCAGCTGGCGGCGATCAACGCTCGCCGCGACGCGGGCGTGCACAGCGTCGGCGAAATCTGGCGGCGGCAGCGGCTGAGCTGCCCCTCGCGCGAGCAGCTCGGCAGCTACGTGCTGGGCGCGCTCGACGGCGGCATGGCGGAGTATGTCGAATTCCACCTCCAGAAGATCGGCTGCCGACTCTGCCTGGCCAACCTCGAGGACCTCCGCCGCCAGCAGCAAGAGAACAGCGAGACGGTGAAGACGCGCCGCACCAAATACTTCCAATCCACCGCCGGCCACTTGCGCCGAAAGAAATCGTAGGGCCAGCCGCCAACTCCGATTCCGGAGCCGCTGACCCCTGACTCCCGACTCCCGTTACCCCGACCCCCGACTCGCGGCATGTGCGGCATTACCGGAGCAATCTGGACGGAAGCGGAGCGGGCTGTCAGTCCAGAAACGCTGCAGCGGATGACCGACTGCCTGCGGCATCGCGGGCCGGATGCGGACGGGACGTATTACAGCGAGTTCCGCTGTCGCCCGCCGTACGAATCGATGCCGGGCGTCGCGCTGGGCCACCGCCGCTTGTCGATCATCGACCTGGCGACGGGCGGGCAGCCGATGTGCAACGAGGATGGCAGCGTCTGGATCGTCTTCAACGGCGAGGCTTACAACTATCAGGCCCTGCGATACCGGCTGGAAGGCTCGGGGCACAAGTTCCGCACCGACAGCGACACCGAGACGATCATCCACCTTTACGAGGACGAAGGCCCGGCGTGCTTCCAGCACCTCAACGGCATGTTCGCCGTGGCCCTGTGGGACGCCAACCGCCGCCGGCTGGTGCTCGGCCGCGATCGAATGGGCAAAAAGCCGCTGGTCTATCGCCACGAGCCCGGCCGGCTGATTTTTGCCAGCGAGCTGAAGAGCCTGCTGGAAGTGCCCGGCCTGCCGCGGGAGATCGACCCGGCAGCCGTCGATGAGTACCTGGCCTACCAGTACGTCCCGCATCCGAACACGATCTTCCGCGGCTATTCGAAGCTGCCGCCGGGACACTATGCCGTCTATCAGGACGACAAGCTGGAGGTGCGGCCGTATTGGCAGCCGGACCTCGCCCTGGAGCGGCGGATCGGCAAGCAGCAGGCGATTGGCGAGCTGCGGGAGCTGCTGGAGTCGGCGGTGAAGCTGCGGATGCGGAGCGACGTGCCGCTGGGGGCGTTTCTTTCGGGCGGCGTAGATTCGTCGATCATTGTAGCCCTCATGCAGCAGCAGTCGCAGACGCCGGTCAAGACCTTCACGATTGGCTTTTCGGAAGAGGAATACGACGAATCGAAGTTCGCCGAACGCGTCGCCAGGCATCTGAAGACGGAGCATCGCGTGCTGGAGGTGCGGCCGGACGCTTTGGAGGTGCTGCCGAAGCTGGCGTACCACTACGACGAGCCGTTTGCGGACAGCTCGGCGATTCCGACGTGGTATGTCTCGCAGCTCACGCGCGAGCACGTGACGGTTTCGCTGTCGGGCGACGGCGGCGATGAATTGTTCGCCGGCTACCCGCGATACCGGGCCGCGGCGCTGGCCGGCCGGTTCGACCGCTTCCCGCCGCTGCGGTCGCTGGCGGCCTCGAGCTGGTGGCAGTGGCTGCCGTCGTCGGGAAGGCAGAAGTCGCTGTTCCGCAAAATCAAGCGGTTCAGCGAGGCGCTGGCCCTGCCGCCGGAGCGGCGCTATCTCAATTGGGTCGGCATCTTCCCGGAGCGCATGCGGGGCGAACTTTACCGCGACGAGTTCCTGAGCCAGCTCACGTCCGATCCGGCCAGCTTCCTGCGGAATGCCTGGCGGCGGTGCCAGGGCCGCGACGCGGTGACCTGCGCGTCGCTGGCCGACATGCAGACGTATCTGGTCTGCGACATCATGAATAAGGTCGACATCGCGTCGATGGCGCACGGCCTGGAATGCCGCGCGCCTCTGCTCGACCATCGCGTGGTCGAATTCGCCGCGGCCCTGCCGGTGCGGCTGAAGTATCGCCGCGGCCGCGGCAAGTGGCTCTTGCGCGAAGCCTTCGGCCACCTGGTGCCGCGGGAAGTCTTCACGCGGAAGAAGATGGGCTTCAGCGTGCCGCTGGACTACTGGTTCCGCAACGAGCTGAAGCCGCTGGCGGCGGATCTGCTGCTCTCGCCGCTGGCCCGGTGCCACGAGTTCCTCCGCCCCGAAGCGATCCAGTCGCTGTGGGACGCGCACCAGGAGAAACGCTACGACCACTCTAGCCGCCTCTGGTCGCTGGTGATGCTCGAGATGTGGCTCCGCCAATGGGGAGGCACGCTGGCGCTGCCCGAGCCCGCGCCGCAGCCGACGGCGGTGGTGACGTGAATCACAGCTCCAGCAGCATCCGCAGCCGCAGTTCCACTTCGGCCATGATGGCTGATGGAACGTCGCCCAATTGTTTGACGAGACGTTCGCGACTGATGCAGCGCACCGACTCGCACATGACGTAGCTGTCGCGAGTCAGGCCGGCGGTACCAGCCTTTACCGGAACATGCCACGGTATTCGCTTGTCCTTCGTTGTGACGGGAAGGACCGCCACCAGCTCGGCGGGTCCGTGGTTGAAGCCGTCGGTAGATACGACCAGTACTGGCCGCCGGCCCGCCTGCTCTCGACCCCGCGTGGGATCGAGGTCGGCATTCCAGATTTCCGCGCGGGAGGGAGTAATCATCAATGATCCTCCAACCCATCTCTCAGCGTGTTATCCCAGACACGCCGGTCGTCCAGTTCCTCCTTCCAGGCCTTGGGATCCGCACGCAAGCGGGAATAAGCGCGGTTGCACTCCTCGAGGAATCGCTTGCGATACAACTCGTCGATGGCCTCGGCGAGTACCTGCGGCATCGGGACGCCGGCTGAGTTCGCCAGTTGTCGCAGCTTGGCATAGCTGGCGGATTGGATGCGAACGTTAGTAGCCATGGATGCATCCGAAATTGTCAACGCTAAAGTATACGTTCTTGTTAACGAGCCTGCAAACAAATCGTGCGACAGGGGCGGAGATCGGGCGGACAGCAGGCCAGGAACGGATGGAGTCCAACGTCGCACTGCGAAGACGTTCGCTTACGCTTCAGGTTCGTATCTTCCGCCGCCTTGCGCCGCCTGGCGCGGGCGGCTAGAATCGGTGCGCCAGCGGTGGTGGGCCGCGGGCATCACGGAGCAGCATCATGAAGAACGTGTTGGCGGTGATCCTGGCCGGCGGCAAGGGCACGCGGCTGGAACCGCTGACCCGCGACCGCGCCAAGCCGGCCGTG
>DASRJB010000305.1:0-4145 GCA_035649715.1 Pirellulaceae bacterium | reverse complement strand
TTCCCAACGGCCCTCCTTCGTGCCGTGGTCATAGGTGCCGGTCAGGCCTAATACGGTCACGACGCCCCCTGGAGCAGACGGATCCACATAGCGCTGATATCCGAGGTGTTTCCCGTGCTTTTCGTTCGCCAGGTAGTGAGTCACCGACAGCAGCGTTCCGTCGAGCGGCAGGTACGCGCTTTCAGGTCCTTCCTGCACTTTGCCCCCGCCCCAAGTGCGGCGAAATGTGCGGACGATTCGCCACATAGGCGGCTTCGTTGTATCTTGCTTCCACTGGCCGGAGGGGTCGCGCTTGCCCGGATATCGCACTTCCTCCTCGGTGTACGGCCAGCGATACCAGATCGGAAAACCGATGGCGAAGGCGGTGAACGCGGCGAGCAATAGGCGGAGGCTGAACTGCAGCCGCGGGGACCAGCGGCGCTTCGTCGATGTTGAACCGGCCTGGGTCATGGGTCCTCTGGCGGCAGAATCAACAGCCTGCCATTCGGGTAGCGTAACACGCCGAGCCGGTGGCGATCATCGCAGACCCGAGCGTTTCAGCACCGGCACGAGCAGCCAGCAGGCGGCGGTGAAGGCTGCGCCGATGAGGACGAGGGCGTCGAAGGCGGCGTGGGGGCTGCCGAGCCGCACGGTCAACTGCTCGTACCACTCGCCGCCGAGGTTAATGCCGGCTGCGATGCCGGTATTGCTGATGGCCATCAGCAGCGCGAACGTCGTGCCGGTGCTGTTCCGCGGGCAGATGCGGGCGCAGAGGTCGAGCTGCGTCAGCGTCGCCGTCTGGTTGGCAAAGCCGAACACCAGGCTGGCCACGACCGCACTGGCGGCGTCGTGCAGCAACCCGTAGACGAGAATCGAGAGGATGCCGAAGACAATCGTGCCGTGCACGAGCAGCCCGGGCGACAGCCGCCGGCAATAGTTGAAGTAGGCGATGCTGGCGACGACCTGCGCCGCGGCGCTGAGCGAGGCCGTGTAGCCGTAGAAGACGTCGCCCAGGTGCAGCTCGTGTTCCATGTAGTGGTTCAGCACGTTGCTGTAGAACGGGTTGAAGTTCCACAGAAACAGGAACGCGGCAGCGGCCAGGAGCGGCCACAGCCGGCGGCGGTCGGTCAGCTCGGCAATCGCCGCCCAGAAGCTGCCGGCGGGCCCTGGCGGCCGCGGCGGCTCGCGGACGAAGAGCGCAGCGGCAGCCAGCGAAACGAGGCCTAAAGCGCCGCAACCGGCAAACATCGGCCGCAGCCAGCCGTAGGAGGCGATGTATCCGCCCAGGACGCCGGTCAGCAGCGAGGCCGCGGACATCGTGCCCCATTGAACGGACTGGAGCTGGCCGGTAATGCCCCGCGCCTGCCCCTCCTCGACCAGCAGGGCGTCGAGGACCACGTCGCTCATGGCGATGCCAAAACCGCCGGCGATCATCACCCAGCCGGCCCAGGCGATGGGGCTGGGCCCCAGCAGCCACAGGCCCCACTCGCCGATCCGGCTGCCGGCGATGCGGTCGTTCCAGGTGACGGCCAGCAGCAGAAAGGCGGCGGCGGCCAGCAGCGAGGAGAGGACCAGGTAGGGCCTCCGGCGGCGGCCGCCCAGTGGAAAAAAGTCCGAAAGCAGCCCAAAAAAGGGCTTGAGCGACCAGGCGATGCCGATAATGGCGAAGAATCGGCCGACTTCGCCAGGCGAATAGGACCAGCGGTCGAGCTGGGTCCGCAGCGGCTGATAGGGCAGGTTGGCGGTGGGCTCGATGACGCCCTGCACGAAATAGAGGAAGCCGAAGAGGGCCAGCAGGCGGACGAGATCGCGGCGGGAAGCGTCCGGCGGCGGACCCGCCGGGGCGGCGGGCAAGTCGGCTGCCGAGGGCGAATCGGGCGAAGACATGAATTTTGGCAAATCTGGGCAGCTGCTCGGTGAAAACCATTGACAGCATGCCAGCATGAACGTTTAATTCCGCGTCAATACTCTCGCGCACGTTGCGTGGGGAACAGGGTATGGACGGCCACATGATAGAGCCTGGTGCCAAGAGCGGGCGACGAGCGCCCCCGCCGGCTCGATTTGCGCCGCCCGGCGTCTGGTCGCGGCTCTCCGCGAATTCTGCACCCGCCCTTTCCGCAACCGGTCGCTGTGTAGGCGATCGCCCGCCGTCCGGCAAGGAGACCGATGCGGCGTCGGTAGCGTGGATTGGCTCCTGGGGATTTCCCCTTTATGAACGGCTCGGAAATCGAGCAGTCGTCGGTTGCCACGGTCGAATTGGAAGAGCCTCCGGGTAGTGCCGCCTATTCGACACCTTCTTATTCCTACAAGTTGCCGCTGTTTTCGCCGCCGGAGGCGGATAGTAGCGCTCCCGCTCCGCGCGAGGCACGCATTTCGCGAAGCGAGATGCCCCGCCGCCGCGCGGTGAATACGCGCACGCGGGCGTTTCGGCGGGCGTTTTATCCGGCGGTGCCCGACAAAGACTGGAACGACTGGCGGTGGCAGACGCGGCACCGCGTCCGCAAGCTCGACCAGATCGAAAAGATGCTGGTCCTGTCGAACGACGAGCGCGAGGCGCTGGTCAAAGGCGAGTCGATGCTGCCGGTGGGCATCACGCCCTACTACATGAGCCTGCTCGACCGGGACGATCCGCTGCAACCGCTGCGGCGGACGGTGATTCCCGTGACGGGCGAGTTTTTGCGGACGCCGGGCGAGGCCGACGATCCGCTGGGCGAGGACGGGCACAGCCCGACGCCAGGCCTGGTCCACCGCTATCCGGACCGCGTGCTGTTGCTCGCGCTGGACTTCTGCTCGACCTATTGCCGCTACTGCACGCGGTCGCGGGTCGTCGGTCACGGCGAGATCATGCCCAGCGAGTCCCGGCTGGAGAAGTGCTTTGACTACATCCGCAATACGCCGCAGATCCGCGACGTGCTGATCAGCGGCGGCGATCCGCTGGCGCTGTCCGAAGAGAAGCTCGACTGGATTCTCGGCAACTTGCGGGCGATCCCGCACCTGGAGTTCATCCGCATCGGCACCAAGATGCCGGCGGTGCTGCCGCAGCGGATCACGCCGCAGCTGATCCGCGTGTTCAAGAAGTACCATCCGCTGTGGATGAGCGTGCATTTCATGCATCCCGACGAATGCACGCCCGAGGCCAACGTGGCCTGCAGCCGGTTGGCCGATGCGGGCATTCCGCTCGGCTCACAGACCGTGCTGCTGAAGGGGGTGAACGACAGCGTCGGCGTGATGCAGGACCTCTGCCACCGGCTGCTGATGATGCGGGTCCGGCCGTACTACATCTATCAGTGCGACCCGATCAGCGGCTCCGCCCACTTCCGGACCAGCGTGAGCAAGGGGCTGGAGATCATCGAAGGCCTCCGCGGCCACACGACGGGCTACGCCGTGCCGACCTACGTGATCGACGCTCCCGGCGGCGGCGGCAAGATTCCGCTCCAGCCCAACTACATCGTCGGCCGCGACGGCGACGACCTGTTGCTGCGGAACTACGAAGGGCAGGTGTACCGGTACCCCGACCCGGCGTGAAAGGCGCGAAGGCGCAGAGCGGAGCTTGGTAGAGCGCAGTCGCTAGGTAAAGTATCCTGGAGATAAGTATTGGTAACTCACCTCTGGCGGCGTTTATGACGCCCAAGCCACTCCCACCCAAGCTCAAGAGATTTCCGCCCGCCAAGCAGCGGCGGATGGACTCGTTGCTGGACAAGCAGAGCGAAGGGACGATTTCGGCCGCCGAACGGGCGCGGCTGGCGCAGTTGGTCGCCGAAGCCGAGGAGCTCATGGTGGCGAATGGAAAGTTGTTGGCCGCTTTCGCGGCAGGCGACGCGCCCGCTCCAGCCCCTAATGCCGTGCCCGTAACCGTGTGGGTATCCCCGTCGCCCGCGGGACGATAAAGCATGCCCCGGGCGAGTTCTCTTCGCCAGTTTGTCGTGGCCAGGGCCGGCGGTGCGTGCGAATATTGCCGCCTCGTCGAAATCGCCACCGGTGTGACTTTTCACATCGAACACGTGCTGCCGCGCTCGCGTGGCGGCCTGACGCGGCCCAGCAATTTGGCTTTGAGTTGTCCGGGCTGCAACCTGGCAAAGAACGAGAGAACCGAGGTCGGCGATCCGAGCGGTCAGATGCAGCCGCTATTCAACCCGCGCGGCTTTGAGCCGTGGCTGCTGGGCTGG
>DASRJB010000304.1:0-2593 GCA_035649715.1 Pirellulaceae bacterium | reverse complement strand
TTTTCCAGCAGCTTGGGGATCGTATCCACGATCTCGATGCCCATGCCGCGAATCTGCTCGGTGAAGCGGGCCACGCGGTCGCGGCTGGCGGGAATGTCGGTGCCGCCGGGATAGCCCGCGACGATCTTGATCCCCGCCACGTCGCCCGCGGCGGCCTCGCTGTTGAAAATCTTGGCGAACGCCGGCACGTGCGAAGTATCGAGCCCGATCATGCCGGCCCGGAGGGTCATCGGAACGGCAAACGGAAGTGCGAGCGTCATGATGGTGGCCAGGTATCGCATGTTACCCTCCGAGTGCAGAATTATCGCGGCAGCGGGCGGACGGCGACTTCCTTGAAATAGACCACGTCGCCGGGATCGTGGTTTTGCAGGCCGATGTAGCCGCGCGCCGGACGGGCGGCCTCGCGCTTGGGTTCGGTCCAGTTTTTCCGCGGCGGCAAATCCTTGGCGGCGGAGTCGAATCGCGTAACTTCCTTCCCGTCGAGGCTGACGCGGACTTGCGTGCCGTCGAGCGTGACGATCATCGTCCGCCAGGCGCCCTCGCTGGCCGGCGCCGGCAACTCCGCCGCAGTCGCCAGCGAGTAGATCGCCCCGGTGCGATGGCCCGCGTCGGCGCTGTCCATGATCTGCACTTCGAAGCCGTGATGCACGGCGTACCAGACGCCTTCCTCGGCTTCCGACGCGGCCTTCAGCTTGTCCAGCATCGCCGGCGATAGCTTGCCGCTAGCCTCGCGCTTGACCGCCGTGGACGGCTTGCCGATCCAGTCGAGAATGCCGTCGTCCATGCGGATGAAGACTCCCGCGTTGGACTTTGCATCCTGGGGGCGATAGACAATGCGGAGCTGGCAGTCGCCCAGCTTTTCCCGCTTGTAGACCAGCAGCCCCATGCCGCGCTCGTCGCAGTCGGTCCGCAGGACGCCGTCGGCGGGCGTCATCCGGCCCCAGCCGATGTGGGCCCAGCCCTCGGCCAGCTTGCCGTTTTCGACGAGCGGAATCGTCCGCCAGGCGGGCTCCGCGTCGTCCGCGACAATCGAGGTGGCCGTCCAACCGAGCAGGGCGAGAAATGCGGCGAGAGTAACAGTGCGCATGGTTTCCACCTCGGAAAGGTAGTGCTGGACGAGTATAGCGCGGAAACTAGCGACCGGCGAGCGGGATGCATTGCCGGATGGAATCGGCCAGCGAGCGCGTCGCGTGGGCCAGGTAGGCCCCGCGTTTCCAGAGGAACCCGATCCGCGCGGTTCCCAGCCACGGGCGAGCGGCCGCCGCGGTAGAACGCCCCGCCCCGTCCCACTAGCGGGTATTGCAGGATGTGCCGTCTTGTTTCTGGCTTGCGCCGACTCTAGCTTCAACGCCGCGGGGCTGATCTTCGCCGATGCGGCCGCCCTGATCGATCCCAGCCGGACGCTGCTGCCGGGCGGGGAGCACACGGTTTCCAAGGAGCCGGCATGCGTTTAGGCATCAGCTCATACACGTTCGTCTGGGCCGTCGGCGTGCCCGGATATCCACAGCCGGCGCAGCCGCTGAGCGCGGCCGGGCTGATCGCGCGGGCCGCGGAGCTGGGCGTGCGCGTCGTGCAGATCGCCGACAACCTGCCGCTCCATCAGTTGCCGGTAGCCGAGCTTCAGGCGCTTGCCGCGCAGGCCCATGAACGCGGCATTGACCTGGAAGTTGGTGCCTGCGGCATCCGGCCCGATCACTTGCTGGCCTACTTGCAATTGGCCGGCGACCTGCGCTCGCCGCTGCTCCGCGTCGTCATCGATGCGGAGGGTCAGCGGCCGGGCGTGAACGACGTGGTGCAGAGCCTGCGGCAAGTCTTGCCGCAGTTCGAGCGGGCCGGCGTGACGCTGGCCATCGAGAATCACGACCGCTTCCGCGCCGCGACGCTGGCCAGCCTCATGCAGCGCTGCGAAAGCCCGCAGCTGGGCATCTGCCTCGATACGGCCAACTCGCTCGGGGCCGGCGAGGACGTGGATACCGTGCTGCGGGCTGTGGGCCGGTGGGTCGTCAATCTGCACGTCAAGGACTTCACCGCCCGGCGGCTGCCGCATCACAAGGGCTTCGTCGTCGAAGGCTGCCCGACCGGCAAAGGGCTGCTCGACATCCGCCGCCTGTTGACCGACCTGAAGGCCCTCGGCCGCGATTCGAACGTGATCCTGGAGCTGTGGCCGCCGCCCGACGCCACCATCGAGGAGTCGGTCGCCAAGGAAGCCGCGTGGGCGGTGCAGAGCCTTGCTTATCTGCGGAAGCTCGTGCCAGAGTGAAGCTCCGGGGATCACGCCCCTTTACAACCGCTGACAAGGCCCGACGAAAATTGGTGGAACGTGAACAATGGTATGATATTTGCATTTTTGTTCCTGTTGCGCTGTGACCTGTCAAATCGGCATTCGCGCGGCCGCTGGCGGGGCCGGCAGCAAGGCGTTCTCTAACCGTAATAAGTAGTAGTTATCGCGTTTTCGAGTGTTTGACGTAAGTCCATGGCCAGAAAGAAGATACAGACTGAAAAAGCGAAACAAGGCAGCGCGCGACCACCTTTTCAGGGGTCAGCTAAAGCCGCCTCGAGGTGCGTTGTGACCCACAGCCTGCCAACGATCGCG
>DASRJB010000303.1:0-6071 GCA_035649715.1 Pirellulaceae bacterium | reverse complement strand
CGAACAAGCGCACCCCCTGGGCGTGGGCGTGCGCGCGCAGCGACTCCCATTGGCGGAAGAAGAAGAACTGCTCGACCCGCCGCGACTCCACCTCCGTCTCCAGGCGCTGGCGCCAGCGGGCCAGCGCCTCCGGATGCCGCGCGGCCACCTCCGGCTCCCAATCGGTCCAGGCCACGCCGCGGTGGGCGTCCTTCAGGGCCATGAACAGCGCGAAGTCGTCGAGCCACCCCGCCTGGCGGTCGCGGAAGGCGTCGTACGCCTGGCGGTCCGCGGCGGCGGCGCCCTCGCGGAAGCGGCCGGCGGCCCGCGCCAGCAGCGGCCGCTTGAAGGCGCTGACCGCAGCGTAGTCCACCGCGGCCTCCGGGAACGCGGGCGCGCGGCCCAGGTCCGCCGCGGCCAGCCACCCCTCTGCTTCCAGCAGCTCCAGGCTGACCAGCAGGGGGTTGCCCGCGAACGCGGAGAAACACTGGTAGGGCGAGTCGCCGTAGCCGGTCGGCCCCAGGGGCAGCACCTGCCAGACGCCCTGGCCGGCGCGGGCCAGGCCGCCGACAAAGTCGTAGGCCTCGCGCCCCAAATCGCCGCAGCCGCCGGGGCTGGGCAGCGAGGTGACGTGCAGCAAGACTCCGCTGGCCCGCGTCGGATCCACGGCGACTAGCTCCCTCCGGTGGTCAAGAGCGCGGCCGGGAACTGCTCCAGCAATTCGGCCGCGCGCAGCGACTCCGTCGCCAATGAGTATTGCCGCTGGGTAAAGCAGTCAACCAGACCAGAGCGTCCGCGGATCTCCGGCGGCAGCACGACGACCGTATCGCCCCAGGCGCCAGCCAGCGGCGGCGGGCCGCCAAAGCCGCAGACCCGCGCGGTCAGCCGCGGCACGGCGGCAATCGCCAGCTCGCCACTGCGGCGGCGGGCCAGGGCGATGAGCCTCTCGGCGTGCGTGCCGCGGACTTCCAGCGGCAGGTACTCGCCCGCGGTAAACAGCTCGGGCCATTTCCGCCGTGTGAGAAGGGCCTGCCACGTCGTGAACAGCTTGACCCGGCCGTCCTGGCGGTGTTCGAGCAGCTCGCGCAGCAGCTCCGCCCGCGAGCCAGCGCCGTCACGAGCTTGCAAGTCGGCCAGCAGCCGCTGCCGCAGCCCGAAATCGACGCTCTGGCGGTTATCGGGATCGACGAGTGTGAGCGACCAGAGCTCGGTGCCTTGATAGAAGTCGGGCGCGCCCGGCGAGGCGATCTTGAGCACGAGCTGGCTCAGCGAATTCCAGCGGCCGTGGTCGGCCACGAGCCGGGCGAACTCGTGCAAATTCGCCACGAACGGGCGCTTCTTCTCGGCCTGGAAGATCGCGGCCACGAACTGCAGCAGGGCCTGCTCGTACGGTTCGTGCGGGCTGATCCAGCTGGTGTGCGACTTCGCTTCGCGAGCGACCTTGAGCATGTACTGCTGCAATCGCTCGACGAGCTGCTGGCGGGCCGCGCCGGCGGGGATTTCGTCGGGCCAGATGCCAACCAGCGTCTGGTAGAGCAGGTATTCGTCGTTGGCCGACGGGGCGGGCTGGCCTTCGACGTCGGTGCGGAAGCGCTTGTTCCACCGCGCCCAACGGAGGACGTGCTGCCGCCACTCGCGCGGGATTTCGCTGAGGACGTTGATCCGGGCCCGCACGTCCTCGCTCCGCTTAGTGTCGTGCGTGGAGCTGGCCGACAGGCTGTGGGCAAACAGCTGCACGCGCTCGGCGTTGAGCTTGTGAAATTCGGCCGCCGAAGTGCCGAACCGCACCGGATCGCCACCGACTTCGTTCAGCGACACCAGCCGGTTGAAGCGGTAGAAGGCCGTATCCTCGATGGCCTTGGCCATGATCGGCCCGGTCAGCTGCTGGAACTTGCCGACCAGGGCCCGCTGCGCCGTCCGCTCTTCTTCGTCGGCGTTCTCTCGATACCGCAAGAGCAAGAGGTCGCGGACGAAATCGAAGATCGACGCGCTCATCGCCGGGTTGCGGCGCTTGGCCCGGGCCACCGCCGACTCGATATACCGCCGGTCGCCGTCGCCGACACGGCCCTCTTCGACGTAGCTGCGATAGACGCTGAAGACGGCGATGACCTCCTGCAAGGCCTGCGTCAGACTGCTGAGCGTGAAGTCCTGCGTCCACCGGTTCCGCTCGCTCAGCCGGTCGAGCCGGTGGCCGAGCACCGCCAGCTCGCTGGACATGTTCATCCGCACGATCAGCCGCTTGCAGCGATAGGCCAGCTCGCGGTAGTCGAGCGATTCGCCGCTGAAGCGCGTGTACATCGCCGACAACGGCTGCTCGGCGTCGGCCGCCACGAACAGGCCGCTCAGGGCGCAGAGGTACTTGTAGCCCACGGTGCCGTGCACGGGCCAGTCCTCCGGCAGCGGCTCGCCCGCGCCGAGGATTTTCTCGACGATAACATATAGCGGCCGGGCCAGCGGCGAGGCCAGGTTTTCCTTGGCCAGGCGGAAGAGCTCGTGGAGGCGGTTTTCCATCGCCGGCCAGGCGTCGGCCGCAGCGGTCGCCAGCTGCCGCGATTCCCACTGATGCCGGGCCAGCTGGAGGAACCGCTTTTCCTGGAGCTGGCTCAGGTAGCCGCGCGGGTCGAACAGGCCGTCGGGATGGTCGATCCGCAGCCCCTGCACGATGTCGCGGTCGAGCAGCTCGAACACCAGGGCGTGCGAGTTCTCGAAGACCTCGCGTTGCTCCATCTTGACCGCGGCCAGTTCGTTGATGTCGAAGAAGCGGCGATAGTTGATTTCGTCGGCCGCGACCCGCCAATAGGCCAGGCGATACGACTGTTCGCGGATCAGGGCATCGAGCCGGTCGAAGCTGCGGGCGTCGCCGCGCGTGCCGTTCAGCGACGACAGGCCGCTCTCGATCGCCGCGGCGATGGCGGGCGAGCGGCCGAGGAGTTCCTTCAAGCGCCGCTTGATAACGTCCTGCTCGCGGTGCTTTTCCAGGACTTGTGGCCGAGTGGCCGCCGTCTGCGGCGGCAGGTTCCGGATTGCCGTGAGGATGCTCAGGAACTCCAGCAGCTCCGAGTTCTCCGCGCCCAGCTGCTGCGCCAGCGGATCGGCCAGCGCGCCCAGGACGGCGGCATACGAGCCGACCGCCAGCGGATAGCGGCTGTCGTAACAGTGCAGCCACAGCACGCCGCCGTCCAGCCGCACGCTGAGCTGGCCGTCTTCGAGCACCTTGCCATACTGGTCGCCCAGCACCGGCAGCAGGATCTTGTGGGCCAGGTCCGGCTTGAGCGGCATCCAGTCGATGTCGAAGTAATCGGCGTAAGGCGAGCTGGGGCCGTTTTCCAGCACGTCCTGCCACCAGCGGTTGCGGCCGCCGCCCGTGCCCATGTGATTGGGCACGACGTCGAGGATCAGCCCCATCTGCGCTCCCCGCAGCGAGCGCGACAGCGATTCCAATTCGTCGCGCGTGCCGAGCTCGCTGTTGATCGCCCCGTAATCGACGACGTCGTAGCCGCTGAGGCTCCCTTCGCGGGCCTGCAAGAGCGGCGAAGCATACAGGTCGCTGATGCCGAGCGCGGCGAGATAGGGAACGAGCTCCTGGGCCTGGCGAAACGTGAAGTGCCGGTTGAACTGCATGCGATAGGTGGCAATGGGCAGTCGCTGGGCGGCAATCCGCTGGCCGACGCCGGCCACGATCGACTCGATCTCGGCAGCCTGGCCGTCTTGAGTGGCGGCTAGCGGGGCGGAAGAGCCAGGCATCGTGCTTGCCGGCTGCTCTTCGAGTGTCAGGGTGTTACTCACGATGCGTACCCCAGACGATGAACTCCCAGGGCGCGAGCCCCTCACCTGCAAAACTCGCGCCGCCGTAGCGCTGTTCCTCCGAGCGGAACAGCAGGTGCGGTGGATGACTCTCCTCCGGCAGCGGCAGCGGCGAGCCCGTGAGATTAAACCAGGCCAGCAATTGCTCGGCCGGCCGAGCTGAATCGCCCCGCAGCAGGCTGAGCCCGCCTTGACCAGCAAACAGCTGCGCCCGGCGGTGCCGGAAGTCGCCCAGCGCCGGCCAGCGCTTGCGGGCCGCCAGCAGTTCGCAATACAGCAGGCGCAGGCCACCCTGCGGCGAGAGGGCGGGCCACGACCAGCACAGTCGCGATTGCTCGAACGTCGCGGGGTCGTTGGGATCGGGAATCGCCCCCTGCCAGTGAAACTCGGCGAACTCCTGCTGCCGGCCCAGGCGGATCGACTCCTGCAGCGCCCGATCGCCGAAGTTGCAGAAATAGAGGAACGGCCGCGTCTCGCCGTATTCCTCCCCCATGAACAAGAGCGGCGTGTGCGGCGCGAGCAGGAGCAGGCCCGCGGCCAGCCGCTGCTGGGCCGGGCCGACCAGCTGGTGCAGGCGCTCGCCGCGGGCGCGATTGCCGACCTGGTCGTGCGTCTGAATGTTGACGATGAACCGCTCGCCGCCGATGTCGCCGGCCGGCGCTCCGTGACGCCGCTGGCGGACGGCGCTGTAGCAGCCGTCGTAAGCGAAGGTCTCGTTGAGGGCCTTGGCGAGCTGCGCCGCGGGCTCGGGATAGTCGGCGTAATAGCCGTCGCGTTCGCCGGTCAGCAGGCAGTGGACGCAGTGGTGAAAGTCGTCGCTCCACTGGGCGTCGAGGCCGTAGCCGCCGTGGTCGAGCGGCTGCAACAGGCGGACGTCGTTGAGGTCGCTCTCGGCGATGACGTGGACCGGCCAGCCCAGCCGCTGCGATTCCTCGTCGGCGGCGAGCTTGATGTCGGCCAGCAGGTGCCGCGGGCTGTAGTCGTGGATGGAGTGCACGGCGTCCAGCCGCAGGCCGTCCACGTGGAAGTCGCGGACCCACTGCCGCACGCCAGCCAGCACGAGCCCGCGGACGGCGTCGGAGCCGGCATCGTCGTAGTTGAGCCCCTCGCCCCAGGGCGTGCGACAGCGCGTGTTTTGGTACGGCCCGAACAGCGGCAGATAGTTCCCCTCGGGGCCGAGGTGGTTGTGGACCACGTCGAGGATTACGGCCAGCCCCGCGGCGTGGCAGGCGGCGACGAGCTGCTGCAGCCCGCGCGGCCCGCCGTAGGTGTTGTGGACCGCGTTCCAGTGCACGCCGTCGTAGCCCCAGCCGCGGTGGCCCGGAAACTGGTTCACCGGCAACAGCTCAATCGCCGTCACGCCCAGCTCGACCAGCTGCGGCAGCCGCGGGACGATCGCCGCGAAAGTGCCTTCGGGCGTGAACGTGCCGACGTGCAGCTCGTAGATCACGAGCCGGTCGGCGGCGACCCCGGGCCAGTTCGCGTCGCGCCATGCGTGCAGCCGCGGGTTGAAGACGGCCGAGGGCGCATGAACGCCGTCGGGCTGCCAGGTTGAGGCCGGATCGGGCCGCGGCTCGCTGCCATCGAGGCGAAAGGCATAGCGCTGCCCTTCGGCGATATTCGGCAGCTCGGCTTCGAAGTAGCCCCGCGGGGCGGCGGTCATCGCGATGCTGCGGGGCGGACCAGCGAGGACCAGTTCCACCTGCCGGACGCTGGGCGCCCAGACCCGCCACAGGCAGCGGCCGTCGTCGGTGGGCTGAGCGCCGCACACCGGCGGCTGGTCGCGCTGCATGATCACTCCCGGATGATCGCGGCAAACTCCATTCTACGCCGCGCCGCCGCGGGAGGTCACCCGCCCAGGCTGGCGAACAGTCGCTGCCAGCCGGCCCAGATGTCGTCGGGATTGGCCAGCTCGGTTTCGAGCTTGCGGCGGGCCTGAGCGGCGATCTTCATCCGCAGCGACTCGTCGCGGGCCAGCAGCGTTCCCAGCTCGGCAAACTCCTCCGCGCTGGACGCCAGAAAGCCGTTTTCGCCGTGCGTAATGATGTCGCACCAACCGCCCTCGCGCGGCGCGACGATCGGCACGCCACAGGCCATCGCCTCCAGCCCGACGCGGGGCCAGTTCTCGAGCGCCGCAAAGTTGATTGGCATCAGGCAATGGATGCGGCGATAGAATTCGCGGGCAGGCAGTGCACAAGGCGGAAGGATCTCTGCCCAGGCCTGCGCGGGACCGATCCATTTGCGGACGAGGTCGTCCACGCCCATCACCAGCGCCCGCCGCCGCGGGT
>DASRJB010000302.1:0-14498 GCA_035649715.1 Pirellulaceae bacterium | reverse complement strand
TCTAAGCCCGCTACGACGCCGGCTTGGGGCGCTGGCCGTCCACCAGCAAAACGTCCTGCTCGCCCGTCTCGGCCGTGATGACGTAACGGATCGCCGCTTTCTGGTGCAGGTCGTTCAGAAAGTTGCGGATCTTGGGCACGGCGGCCAGGCGGGTCTCGTATTCGGGAATCTGCTTGCGGAGCTGGGCCACTTCCCGACTGCACCTCTTCACGATGCTGTCGGCCTTGGTCACCCTTTGCTGCCAGACGTTGACCTCGGTGAAGTTCGTGGGCTTGCTGGCCTGAAGCGAACGCAAGGCGCGCTGCGCATCGGAAAGGTCGCGCTCCGCTCCCGGCAGCTGCGCCTTGGCATTGGCCAGCGACTTCCTCGTGGCGGTCTCCAACTCGGCCAGGTGCTCGATCGTCAGGTCGTGCTTGGTGACCGCGTTTTCCTTGAACACCGGCTCCAGCCGCAGGACCACGTTGGAGCTGGTGGCGGCGGGCCGATAGAACCGCAGGCCGATCTCCGCCCCCGGCAGGCCGGGAAACTCAATGAAGCCGGAGCGCGACAGCGGGATCGCTTGCAGATCGCCGCGCATCTTCGCTTCGCTGGGAAAGCCGGCGAGTTCCTTGATCTCGAGGCGGAGGCTCTCGCCCTTGGGCCAGTCGTTAAAGGAGAACTCGGCCGTCTGCTTGTCGGTCCGCATGTCGAGCAGCACTTCGCCCAGTGGCTGCGGCTCGCGGAGCTGCACGACGTACGTCGAGACCCCGGCCCGCACCTCCAACTGACAGTTGGCCACCTGCCGGGCGATATCGACGGGCCGCTGCGGATCCCAGGCAAAGTTCAAGTCGCGGCCCTGGCGGCTGATGGTCGCCAGCGGCAGCTTGCCCGCCCCGGCGTTCAGATCGCTGACGTAGCCGATGATCCAGTTTTGCGGCTGCCCACCGGCCTCGAGGAAGATCGCGGCTGCCTTGGGCACATCGGCGGCAACCGAGCGGAGGGAGACGCTGAGCGAATCGCCCGGGTCGCTGGGGAACGAGAACAGGCTTTGACCGCCCGACGCAACCAGCGAGGGCAGCTTACAGGCGGTCGGCACTCCACTCGGCGCTACACTCTGGACGACCGTCGGTTTCGTCGCGCTGCGCGTTACCGCAGCCGTCGGAGTCGGATTCGCCGAGGGAGGCGGAATCCCCGGCAGCCCGAACGGTGGCGGCAGCGGCGGCGCGCCGGGCGCTCCATAGGGTGGAGGCGGTGGGGGCGTCGGGGGAACGCCCGGCAGCCCGAACGGCGGTGGAGCGGGCGCTGGCGTCACGCCAGGCAGGCTCATTGGCGTTTGCGCGGCCGCGACCACGGCAGCGGCGGAAACCGGCGGCGGGGCTACCGGCGTCGCCGGAGTAGCGGACGGCGGAGTCAGTTGTGCCACAGGAATTGCAGGAGGAACCGGCGGCGGTGGCGGCGGAGCCGGCGTTTTGACCGGCGCTACATTCGCGGCCACTGGCTTGGGCGACTGGCCCGATGCCCAGAGCCAGGCCCCGATGCCGCCCAGGACCACCAGCGCCCCCAGCACAAAACAGGTGGCCAGAATCGCGATCGAAGCTCCGCTTGGGCCAGCTGGCGTGCGGGATGACGGCTTGGGCTTGGTGGGCGCTACGGCCGGCATCGCCGCTGAGGCGGACTTCTTCGCACCGGCCAGCTGAATCTTCTGACCGCAAGCCGGGCAGGCAATCACCTGGCCGGCCATGGTGGGAGTAATCGCCAAGGGCGACTGGCAACCCGGACAAGGAAGTACGGAGTCCATGATGTCCCTCTGCAGGTGCGAATTACAGTACCACCGGCGTGGGGAGTTGGCAATTCAAGACCGCCAAGGCAGCTGCGGCGGCCATTTTTTCGATGAAAACGACTAGCGGCGTGGTTAGGATGGATGGTATCCCTGATCCTCCGCGCTGTCGCGAGTTCGTCCTATGCGCTTTCGCCTGCTATCGCTGGTATTGGCCCTGCCGCTATTGCCCGCAGCCGCGGTGGCGCAGGTCAGCCCGTCGGGGCTGATCTCGACCGAGGTCGCCCGGCAATTCGGTCTGGAGCGGATGTGGTTCACGCACCTGCACGTCGATCGCACCCGGGGCCGAATCGCCGGGCTGCACATGCACGTCAGCGACACGCTGGCCCACACGGTCTTTCAGATCACGCACGACGGCCGGCGGTATGTGTTTTCGCAGCGCGACCGCGACGCCTTCGGGAACGAGATCGGCGTCGAGGGCGCGCAAAAGCTGGCCGACGAGCAGCTCAAGGCCATCGAGACGGCGATGAAGACCGCCGGCAAGAATGACCCGCTGCCGACGATCGAGACGTTCATCGTGCCCCAGATCACCCTCTATTCCACCTCGGAGCGCGGCACGGTCCATTCGCTCGACGCCGAAACCGGCCGCACCCGCTGGACCAAGTCGGTCGGACGGCCAACCCTTCCGACGACGGCGCCCTCGGCGTGCGACAAATACGTGGGAGTGCTGAACGGCTCGACGCTCTACATCATGCTGTCCGCAGATGGCTCGCTCGTCTGGAATCGCCCGGTGGTCGGCGCGCCGGGAGCGGGTCCGGCACTGACGGACCAGCTCGCGTTCGTGCCAATGATCAGCGGACAGATCGAAACTTTCATGCTGGCCGACCCCAAACACCCGGCGGCGATTTATAAGTCGTTCGGCCGGGCCATGGTGCAGCCGATCGTCTCGTTCAATAGCGTCGCCTGGCCGACGGACGCCGGCAACCTGTACGTCAGCCTGGCCCGCGAGCCGGGCATGCGGTATCGGGTGCAGGCCAAGGACGCGATCAACTCGGCCCCCGCGTTCCTGCCGCCGGACAAGATCTTTGCCACGTCGCTCGACGGCTACCTGTATTGCGTCAACGAGCGGCGGGGCAACGTGCTGTGGCGGTTCACCACCGGCGAGCCGATCTCGCATTCGCCGGTGGCCCTGGGCAGCACGGCCTACGCCATCACCGACCGGGGCAACATGTTCGCGATCAGTGCCAGCGAGGGCAAGGAGCTGTGGGTCCAAAGCGGTATTCGCAGCTACGTCGCCGGGAACGATAAGCGGCTGTACTGCATCGACGTCGGCGGCAACCTGACGATTCTGGAGACGGCCAGCGGCAGCAAGCTGGGAACGATTGGCGTGGGTCAGCTCGACCTGCCGCTGATGAATGTCGAGACCGACCGGATCATCCTGGCTTCGACTACCGGCCTGATCCAGTGCTTCCGGGAGTCGAGCCTGCCGTTCCCCGTCGCGCACTTCCGCAGCGAGGCGGCCGCGGCGGCAACCACTACGAAGACGCCGCCGCCTCCGGGGCCGACGCCGACGCCGATGCCGATGGGCACTGACCTCAACGATCCGTTCGGCGCGCCCAAGCCGGCGACTCCCGCGCCGCCCGCCGCCAACCCGCCCGATCCGTTCGGGGCGCCACCCGCGCCCGCCGCGCCTGCGGCCCCAGCAGCCCCTGCCAATCCGTTCGGCTAGACTAAGCCTGCCGATGGCCATCGACTATCAGTTGGAGCCGGAGCTGCCCGCCGAGGAGTTTGTCGATGTGCTCGTCCGCTCCACGCTGGCCGAGCGGCGGCCGGTGCACGATCTGGAGACGATTCGCGGCATGCTGCGGCATGCGGATTTGATCGTCACGGCTCGGGCCGGCGACCTGCTCGTCGGCGTCTCGCGGGCGATCACCGACTTCAGCTACTGCACGTATCTGTCCGATCTGGCGGTCGATCGCCAGTTTCAGCGGCAAGGCATCGGCCGCGAACTCATCCGCCGCACGCAGGAGGCCGCCGGCCTGGCGACGACGCTGATTTTGCTCTCCGCCCCGGCCGCCCGCAGCTACTATCCGCACATTGGCATGCAGCCGCACGATTCATGCTGGGTGATACCGAGGAGGTGACACCACTCACCACTCGCTCCCCGCCTTACTCCCACCCCCCTTCGCCCTCCTTCTCCTCTTCGTCCTCGTCGTCGTCCCAATCGTCGTCGTCTTCATCATCGTCATCGAGGTCGTCGTCTTCGTCCTCGTCATCATCCTCTTCGTCTAGCTCGTCGTCGTCGTCGCCGACTTCTTCCCATTCGTCGTCTAAGTCTTCATCGTCGTCGAGATCTTCATCCTCGTCGTCGTCCAGGTCGTCCTCCTCGTCGTCGTCGAGATCGTCGTCCTCTTCGTCTTCCCAGTCTTCATCCTCGTCGTCGTCGTCATCCATTTCTTCGTCGTCGAGCTCTTCCTCGTCGTCTTCCAGCCGTGGCGCAGCGCATCCCAGCCAGCGGGCTCCGCGCGCGGCGAGGCCCGGCAGGCCAGCGGCCCGGCGTCGTTCGTCGATCGGCAGAAACGCAGGTGTGGAAACGGTCACGTCGAACTCCTCGTGGTGAACAATCTCAACGGAACAGCAGGCTCAACCTTCCGTCAACTCGGCGTCAATTTCGGACTCAGTTGTATTTTCTGTTTCGGTTTCGTCAACGGCGGTACCGGCATCGGGCAGGGCTTCCGGCGGCCGGGGAAAAATCGGCGGGGCGGCGGGCAGCGGGCTGGCCCGCAATTCGGCGGCGCGGGGCAATTCTTCCAACGTCACGAGCCCGAACAACTGCAAAAAACGCTTCGTCGTTGCGTACAAAAACGGGCGGCCCAGCTCTTCGCCCCGCCCGCTGATTCGCACCAGGTCGCGCTCCATCAATTGCCGCAATATCTCGCCGCAATTGACGCCGCGGACCGCCTCAATATCGGCCCGCGGAACGGGTTGACGATAGGCGATGACCGCCAATGTTTCCAGGGCGGGTGCGCTCAATCGGCTTTCGCCCGGCACGTGCGCCAGCCGCCGCAGCCACGGGGCGAACTTCCGCCGGCTGAGCAGCTGATAGCCTCCCGCGACCTGTTCCGCTCGAAACGCCCTCCCGGCTGCATCGTAGCGCTCATTCAAGCGGCGGACCAGTGTACGGGCTTGCGTCCCGTCCGCCAAGTTGGCGTACTGGCTGAGCTTGCGGCTGCTGACAGGCTCGCGGGCGAGAAACAGCACCGCCTCCAGCCGCGCCAGCGCGGGGTCATGGTCGCCCGCCGAATTCGCCACGACTCGCGTCTCGCTCGCGCTGGGCGGCATTGCCCGCGGCGCAGCAGTGGCAAACACGTGAAGCCCGTGCCCCGCATAGCGCGGGCTGGTGCTGCCCAGCTGCTGGGCAGGAATCACGGTTCGATGGATCAAGCTCAGTCGCATGCTGAAAGCGGCGTAACAAAGCCGCCCGATTTCATCGACTAGAGGAACAGGGTAGTAAAGAAAAACTCACCGCAATTCAGCGGCCGCGATTCGATCGAAGCAACATAAGCAGCCGCTTGAAGTTGTGACAATACCACGCCGCTGCGGATGCAAAAGCTGGTGGCACGAGTTTCCCAAATTGACCAGCTTGCCATCGCCAGTTCGTCTGGGCTCGGCGGCCGTTGCTTCCTATAATCCCCGCCCTTTGCGAGCCCGTGCCGGGAGATGCGGATGCGCTCCATTGCCGTGATGAATCAGAAGGGCGGCGTCGGGAAGACGACGACCGCAGTGAACCTGAGCGCTGCCCTGGCCGCGGCCGGACAGCGGGTCTGCCTGATCGACCTCGATCCGCAGGCCCACGCCTCGCTGCACCTGGGTGTCACGCTCGGTGACGATCAGCCGTCGATTTATCACGTGCTGACCGGCGACAAGGCATTTCAGGACGTCCGCCGGCAAGTGGCGGAGAATTTGTGGCTTGTGCCCGCGCATCTGGACCTGGCGGCCGCCGAGGTGGAGCTGGCCGGCGAAGTAGGCCGCGAAGTGATCCTCCGCGACAAGCTCGCAAATGACGAGCCGTTCGACTTTCTGCTGATCGATTGCCCGCCCTCGCTGGGCGTGCTGACGATCAACGCCCTGACGATGGTCCGCGAGGTGTTCCTGCCGCTGCAGCCCCATTTTCTGGCTCTGCACGGCCTCTCCAAGCTCCTCCGCACGATCGAGATCGTCAGCCAGCGGCTGAATCGCCAACTCAAGCTGACCGGCGTCGTGCTGTGCATGTACGATGCGAATACGCGGCTGGCCAACGAAGTCAGCGACGACGTGGTGGCCTACTTTGCCAAGGACCGGACGCCCGACTGCATCTGGGCCGAGGCCCGCACCTTTGCGACGAGGATTCGCCGCAACGTACGGCTGGCCGAAGCGCCAAGCTTCGGGCAATCGATTCTTCAGTATGCACCTGCCTCGCATGGTGCCGAGGACTATCAGAATCTGGCCCGCGAGGTCCTGTCGTCTGCCGGCTGCTCGGCCAGGCCGCAGCCCGTCTTGCGGAACGCGGCCTAGGCTATATCGTCGCAACTCCAGGCCCGCTCTGGCCTTAGCAAAATTCGAGAATTCTTGAGCCGCGGACTGGCAATTCGCTTGCGAAATTGGGGAACTTTTCGTAATAGCCCCGCGTCCAAAGTGCGTCCGCAGAGGCGCGGGCCGACGATGGGCCTGCGCGGACAAGACAAGGGGGACAGCAGGACGGCCCGACTCCTTGTGAAATTGGCATTTCCGGAAACAGAGCCGCGGCCAGTCCGCGAGCGAGGAGCAAGGGTCGCCATGGCGAGTGCAGAGCTGTCGATTGTTTATTCTGATTTGGATCGTCCGTCCCGCGACGTGGGACAACCGGGGCAGTCGCTGCACCGCATTCAAGAAGTCCGCCGCCTGCAAGGCATGTCGCTGCGGACCGCGGCCCGGCAGCTGGGCACCGATATCCGCAGCATCCGGGCCCAGGAGCAGGCCTCGACCGACCTCAAGCTGAGCGATCTCTACCGCTGGCAGCAGGCGTTGGAAGTTCCCGTCGGCGAATTGCTGGTCGAAGACGCCGAGCCCCTGTCGCGGCCGGTGCGCGAGCGGGCGGCGATGGTCAAGGTAATGAAGACGGCCCGCACGCTGCTGGAAACCGCCCCGGCCGGCGGAGTGCGGCGAATGGCCGAGAACCTCGTCGAGCAGCTGCTCGACCTGATGCCCGAGCTGAAGGAAGTCAGCCCCTGGCACACGGTCGGCCAGCGGCGCGGCCTCGACGAGCTGGGCCGCATTGCCGAGCAGCCGATCAGCGACGCACCGTACTGCTGCGCGGATGCCTGCGAGTAATTTGCCAGCTTAGGGCAGCCTGAAGAGTTCCACCGGCTCCTCGGCGGTGATCGTTTCGCCTTGCCGCTGACCGCGGGCGCGAATCACCAGCGGCATATTCAGCGGCCCGGGACTCTGGCCGAGCTGGATCGTCAGTGTCGCCGACGACGCACCCGCCGGCGCGGTGACCGCAGCGGCGGAAATGTCGCGCATGTGCCGGGGCGCGACCAGTTCCAGCGTAATCGGCGACTGGACCGCACCGTCGCGCTTGATGGCCACGGGAATCTTCAGCTCCGTGTTCGGCTGAACGGCAATGGCACTGCGGTCGAGCGACAAGCGCAGGGCCGAGGCGGTGACCAGGGCGATGAGCTGCTCGTTCTGCTCCTTGGTCGTAAAGCAAACTTTGTGCGCCGTCCCCGCGGCATCCTTCAGCTCGCCCGTGAGCATCAAATTTGTGCGGCTGGTGCGGCCGAGATCCATCCAGGGCGGCAAGTGCAGCGGATACTCGAATTCCGTCGCTTCCGCGGGAATCTGCACCACGCCGCCGGTCACGCCCTGCAAGTGCCGGCCTTGCCGGTCGGCGAGGCGGGCTGCGAGCGGTCCGCTAAAGCCGCCGCGGTCGATCGTGTAGCGTTTCTTCAGCACGCCGCCGCGGGGGATATAGATCTGGCTGAATTGCCCGCTGAATTTGAACGGCGTGCTGAGCGTGACCGCCAGCCGCGTCGGCACGTCCTCGCCGCGGCCGAAATCGTCTTTCGGGCGGCCTAGCAGCGCGGCGCGCTCGACGGTCTGGCCGCCAACATCCGCGCGGCCGACGATTTTCAGTAGCGACGAAACGACCGGCGTATCCTTCGCGCATTGGAATTTCAGGGCCGCCTTGTTCGAATTGGGTGGAACCTGCACGTCGGCGCACGTGACGCCCTGGGGCAAGCCGTCCACGTGCAATGTCAGCGGCGATTTGAATCCGCCGCTCCGCTCGACGAGCACTTCCAGCGCTTTCTCCGTTCCGACGTCAATCGCCAGGCTGTCCGCCGCATAGAGGCGGAAGTCGGCGGCCTGCGGCGCTACCGCCAGGCGATAGGCGAACTCCGGTCCGCCGCGGCGGGCGAACCGCTCGCCGATTTCGACCAGGTATGTGCCGTCGGCCGGCGGCGTGAAGCTCAGCGCCGGATCAGCTGCGTTCGACGTCGTGCTGTCGAGCTGGGCGAGCTGCTTGCCGGATGCGTCCTTGACCGTTACGACGATCGCCAGCGGCGAAGCGAGCTGTGATTCAAACGTGACCGGCTGGTCTTTTTTCAGCTCGAGCAACCAGCAGTCGAGGTCGCCCGCCGATTGAATCCGTCCACCGAGAACCGAGGGGACGTTTGCGGCCTTCGCCGTCGCAGGCGCCTCGTTCGGCTCCGCCTCCACCAGGTCGCCGGCTGCGGCCTCGGGCCTTGTATTTGACCCGGCGGAGACGGTGAGGCGATAGACGTAGTTTTGCAGGCCGCCGGACGCGACGTCGGCGATGTGAATGCTGTAGCGGCCTGCCTGCGGCGCGACGAATCGCAGGCTCGCTTCGGCCCACGCACCACCCGTGTTCTCCCCCAGCAGCTTGCCTGCCGGATCGTACACAGCCAGCTTGGGGACCAAGGGTGAGCCCAGATCGCGGGCCATGGCGGAGCAGGCGATCGCTTGTCCGGCATTCGCTTCGAACGCCCAGACGTCCACGTCCTCGCGCGGAAAGACGCGGCCATTGATCGTTACCGGCAGCGAGACGGCCACCGGCAGCGGCGCGCCGTCGATTTCTTCCTCGACGACCTCCGGGAATTCACCGACGATGAACGGCAGCGGTGGCGTCACGCCCTGGGCATTCCAGCAACGCCACCAGCGGCTGCCGAGCTTCGCGTCCGCCGCGAGCGAGATTTCGGCGGCGAAATCCTGCGGATAGTCTTCGGCCGCCTGGCTGGCGGGAATCTTGATGAGCGGGCCCTCGAACCAGATCGTCTCGGTGCGTCGGATTTCGGCTGGCGCAGTTGCACCCGCGCCGAGCATCTCGAAGTTCGCACGCTCGTGCAGAAAATGTCCGCCGACGCGGACGCTGACCTTCGTCCCGCGCTGACCGCCGGCCGGGAAAATGTACGACGCATGCGGCGGTTCAGCCCAGCCGACGCCGGCCGCCAACAGGCAGGCTGCAACCGCTGCGAGCAAACGGCGGACCATTACACCAGCCCCCGGATGAACTTGCCGTTGTTGACGACCTTGATCGGCCGGCCTTCGGGAGTGAAGAACTCCTCGTTCGGATCGATGCCGACGAGCTGGGCGATCGTGGCGAACAGGTCTTCCGGCCCGTGCGGCTGATCGCTGGGCCGCTCGGCCCGCTCGTCGCTCGAGCCGATCACGCGGCCGCCTTTCACGCCGCCGCCGGCCAGCAGCACCGTGAACGACGGCCCCCAGTGGTCGCGACCGGCGTTTTTGTTGATTCGTGGCGTGCGGCCGAATTCGCCCGTGACGAGCACGAGCGTCTTCTCCAGCATCCCGCGGCTCGACAGGTCCGCCAGCAGCGTAGCAATCGCCGGGTCGAGCTGCGGCAGCAGCTGATTCCGCAGCGTATTGAAATTGCCGTCGTGCGTGTCCCAGTTGCTGTGCTCGATCGTCACGCACCGCACGCCCGCCTCGACCAGGCGGCGGGCCATCAGGCACGATTGGCCGAGCGTCGAGCGGCCATAGGCGTCGCGGAGCTTCTCCGGCTCGGCGTGAATGTTGAACGCCTGCTTTGCCGCCGGCGACAGAATCAAGTCGAAGGCCCGCTGCCGGAAGACATTGACCGCCCGCGCCCGGCTGTTCGCCTCCACCTCCGCCGACTGCTGCAGCTGATCGACCTTCTTGAGCAGCTCGCGGCGCGCCGCTAGCCGGTCGGCCGGCAGGCTGAGGGGCGGGGCCATGTCGGGCACGGCGAAATCAGGGGCGTTGGGATCGGCCTCGACCGAAAGCGGCGCGCAGGTCGCGCCCAGGTACGCGGGCCCGGCGCTGTTGTGCGTCTGCGGCAGGCAGACATAGGGCGGCACCACCGCGGCCTGCCGGGCGGCGCCCTGCGGCCCGAGCTTGCGGCTGATAATCGACCCCAGGCTCGGCCGCACGTTGTTCGGATTCAGGTTCGGGTTGAATCCCGCCTGCGGGAAATAGCCGGTCAGCATGTAGTGGTCGGCGGGCCCATGGTCGCTGTTCTTGTGCGTAAAGCCGCGGAGCAAGGCTACCTTGTCGAGCTGCTGGGCGAGCTTGGGCAGGAGGCTGCAAATCTGTATGCCACTGACGCAGGTCGGCGCGGGATCGAAGTCGCCGCGGAACTCTGCGGGAGAATCCGGCTTCATGTCCAGCGTGTCGATCGTGCTCAGGCCTCCCTTGAGGAAGACGTAAATCACCGACACGCCGCGGTCTTTGGCAGCCTTGCCCGCCGATTCCGCCCGCAAGAGCTGCGGCAGCGAGAGCGACGAGCCGAACAGGCCGGCCAGGCCCAGGCGGATAAAGTCGCGGCGGATGACGCCGTCGCAAAAGCGTGTGGTCATGTTCGTACGTCCTAGTGGTTGAACACGAATTCGATGGTATTGAGCATCGTCCAGAGCAGATCTTCGGCCCGCGCCCGGCGCTGGCTCAAGTCGCCGGCCGGCGCGGCCGCAAGGTAATCGACGGCCGTCATCCGCTCCGCATCGCTGGGATAGCGGGCAAACACGGTCAGGTACAGCTCATCGGCCAGCTTGCCATTGTCCGGCTCGCGGCGGACCAGTTCAGACACGCGGCCCGCGTCGTGCTTTAGCTTGGCGTCGATCCGCTCCGAATTGAGCAGGTGCAGGACCTGGGCCACGCTCGGCTCAACGACTCGCTCGCACTCGCAGGCAGTCTGCCGCACTGGCCGGCCAAACAGCCGCAGGAAATAGTGCTCGAGCTGGCTGTCCCAGAGCTCGATGGCCCGCGTGCCGGCCGGTGCGCCGTCGAACTTGTCGGGAACGCCGGTGGCCTGGCAGACGGCGTCCAGGAGCACCTCGGCATCCATCCGCTTGAAGAGCGCCCGCGAGTAGTTTTGCTCATCGCGGGCGTTGGTCTCGTTCGGCGCGGCGGCATGCTGATAGGTCCGAGAGGCGCAGATCGCACGGACTAGCGCCCGCAGGTCGAACTTGCTCCGCACCAGATGCTCCGCCAGCGCGTCGAGCAATTGCGGGTTCGTTGGCGGGTTCGTCTCGCGAAAATCATCGACTGGCTCCACCAGCCCGCGGCCGAGCAAATGGGCCCAGACGCGGTTAGCCAGGTTGCGGGCAAAGTACGGATTCTCGGGAGCGGTCATCCACGCGGCCAGCTCGCGGCGGCGGTCCCCTTCGGGATTCTTCGCCGGCAGCGGTTGCCCCAGCGCGTGGGCCGCGATCTTCTCGCCGGTCCGCGGATGCGCCATCTGCGGGTCGCCCAGGGCGATCAGCGTCATCCCCAGCGGCGTGTTCTTTTGCTGAAGCTGCGCGAAATAGGCGGTCATTCCGAAATAATCGGTCTGGCTCCAGCGGTCGAACGGATGATGGTGGCACTGGGCACACTCGATCCGCACGCCAAGGAACACCTGCGAGAGCGCGCTGGCCGCCTTGCCGGGCTCCTTCACGGCCGAATAGAAGTTTGCGGGCGGCACATCGGCCAGCGGCCCTTCGGCGGTCACGATCTGGCGGGCGATATCGTCCAGTGGCCGGTTCTCGGCCAGCGACAGCCGCAGCCAGCGATAGAAATCGTACGCGCCCTTGTGGCCGAGCGACTGCCGCTCGACGCGCAGCAAATCGGCCCACTTCAGTGCCCAATAGTCGGCGAACTCCGGCCGCTCCATGAGCCGCTCGACGAGAACTGCTCGCTTGTTGGGCTCCGTGCCTGCCAGGAACTTCCGCGCCTCTTCCGCGGTCGGGAGCGTGCCGATCAGGTCGAGGCTGGCGCGGCGGAGGAACTCGGCATCGCTGCACACCTCAGCCGGGGCGATGTTCAGCTGCGACAGCCGGCGGTAAACGTGGCCGTCGATGAAGTTGTGCTGAGTGACCGCGGGCAAAGGCTCCTTCGGCTGCGGCCGTGGGATGAGCACGTGCAGCGTATCGACGCTGCCCAAATAGCTGGCCATAACGGCGGCCACGCCCGGCGACTGTCCGGCGGTAACTACGCCGGCCTCATCGACCGACGCCAGGCCTTCACTGTTCGATTGAAAGCGGGCCAGGTGCGTCACGTCCTCGCGGCGGCCATCCGACCAGGTCGCTATGGCGGCCAGCGGCAGTGACTGGCCCATCGCCAATTGCTGCTCGTGGTGTGAAAGCTCGATCTTCTCAAGGTGCGGATCAGTGGGCGAACCCAGCGGCATGCCGGACGCGATCCAGCGCACGAGCGTGGCATACTCGGGCCGGTCCGGAGCAATCCGCACGCCGCCGCCATGCGGCATGCCGCCGCTGGCCTTGAGCAACAGCAGGCTCTTTTCCGGGGCTGCCGGAAAGACCCGGCGGCCGCGGCCTTCCACCGTCAGCGCCCGGTGGTCCGCCGGCGGATCGAAGCCAAAAACCGAGAGTTTGAATCCGTTCTGTCCCTCCGCCTTGCCGTGGCAGCCCGAGGCATTGCAGCCGTAGCGGCTGAGGATGGGGATGATGTCATTTTCGAAGTTCAGCGGCCGCTCGTCGGCCGCGATCGCCGGCCGCGTGGCCACGGCGCAGAATGCGATTGCAGCGAGATATCCCCAGCGGCACATCGGCAAAGGCGGGAGTGAGAGGCGGGACGCGAATCCACGGGCCGATACATCAATGGATGTTAATGCTCCCCTCTCACGAGAGCAAGCGAAATAGGCCGCCAGCTAGAATCGCCCTGATGACCGACTCTCACCAGAAGCCGCGCATTCCGGCGATGTGGTATATCGCCGGAATACTGCTGGGAATACTGATTGCGTTTCTCGTGCCTTGCTGCATCTGGCCCACGCTGGTGGACGTGTGGCGGATGACGTTCGGCGGTTAGGTCTGTTCACAGGCACTGCAAGAACGCCAACAGGTCCTTCTTCTCCGCGGCAGTCAGCTTCGTGCCGAGGACGAGGTTGAAGAACTCGATGGTGTCTTCGAGCGTCAGCAGCCGGCCGTCGTGCAGGTAGGGCGGCGAGTCCTTGATGCCGCGGAGCGGGAACGTCTTGATCGGCCCGTCGCCGACGGCGGCGTGACCGAGGTGCGTCTGCGGCGAATAGAACCGCTCGGTCTTGAGGTTGTGCATCGTGTTGTCGGTGTAGTACGGGGCGGGGTGGCATTCGCTGCACTTGGCCTTGCCGAAGAACAGGGCCTGGCCGCGGAGCTCGGACTCGCTGGCTTGCGCCTCGTCGAGCTTGCCGAGCACGTTTAGCTTCGGGGCCGGCGGGAAGTCGAGCAGCGCCTGGAACTCGGCCATGTGGTGCACCTGCGTGCCGCGGTCGAGCGGGCTGATGCCCTTCTTCGTCGCCGTGATCGGATCGCCGTCGAAATAGGCGGCCCGCTGCTCGAACTCGGTGAAGTCCTCGACCGACTTGAGCGCCCGCTGCGAGCCGAACAGGCGCTGGACGTTCACGCCGCGGAGGCTGGGCGTCTCGATGCGGTGGCGGAATTCCTGGGGGCGGATGTCGCCGACGAGGTGCGTCGCGCCGTTGGCGTGCCCGTTCACGTGGCAGTCGAAGCAAGTCACTCCGCGGTGAGCCAAGAGCGAACGGCGATCGTCGGTGGCGTTGAACTGTTGCTGCGGAAACGCCGTGACCAGGAGCCGCAGGCCGTCGAGCTGCTTGGGATTCAGCAGGTCCTTGAACAGCTCAAAGAAGTTGGCGATCGTCACGAGCTGCCCCTTGGTCACGTCGCCCAGCTCCGGATGTGTCGTGAGGAAGATCGGCGGCGGAAACTCCGGCAGAAAATGCTGGGGCAGATCGAAATCGAGATCGAAGCGGGTCAGGTCGCGTCCCTCTTGCTTCTTGATTTCGTCGATGTGGACCTTGGGGAAGAGCATGCCCCCTTCCGGATGATTGGGGTGAGGCAGCGGCAGGAACCCCGCCGGCCAGAGCTTCTGCTCGCGAATCTGGGCGGCGGGCAGGGCGGCGAGCTGCTCCCAGGACTGGCCCTGCGGCAGCTTCGTCCGCGGCCCGGCCTGCACCGGCTTGCCCCGCGACATTTTGACCGCTTCGCTCGGGCGGTCGGCCAGCTCATAGCGTTCGGCGAGGAGCGCCTGGTGCTTGGCCGCGATGCCCGCCTTTTCGCCCGACATCCGCTGGACCGTCTGGGCAAAGGTGACTGCCGGCTGCGGAGTGGCCGGCTGCGGAGCCGTCTTCGATTTGGGCGCGACCTGGGCCAGAGCTGCAGTGGCGAGGGCGAGCGAAAGGACGCAACCGGTCACGCCAAGAAGAACCTTGCACATGGGAGTTTCTCCGCATCAA
>DASRJB010000301.1:0-3844 GCA_035649715.1 Pirellulaceae bacterium | reverse complement strand
TTGGAATTGTCATGAATGATGTCCCCAAACCGGCCACGGCTTTGCCCGACTGGCATCCGGCGTGGAGCAAGGAGCTGGCGGAGCTGTATTACTCGGGCACGATCAACACGTTCGTGCTCTACGGCAACGTGCACGACCTGGTCCGCTCGCGGAAGGATGGTCAGACGGCGTTCGTCAGCCTGAGCGATTTTCTGGCCACGCAGGTCTTCGGCGCGTGGGATGTGACGCTGAGCTACGACCTCGGCCGTGGATTGCGGGCGGTCGCCGGCGACGACGGCCCGCGGCTCTCGGCGATGATGCAGTACGTCACCGGCGTCATCGGCGGCCCGCAAGGCTGGTCGCGCGATCCCGACAAGGCCCTCGACCTGGTCGAGCCGCTCCTGCAGCGCAACCTGCTGGAAGACAACGTCGCCCAGCGCAAGCGCTTGGCGCTGCTCTTCGAGCACGCCCAGTTCCTGCTGCCCGCCGGCGACCTGAATTCGCAGGCCCGCTCGCAAGCGGCCCGCCTCGTGCGGTTCCTGAGCTGGGCGGCCAATCCCTACATCAAGCGGCTCAACATCGCCTTCTGCCTGATCACCGAGAAGCTCTCGGAGTTGAGCGAGCGGCTGACCAACAGCCCGCACGTGGCGACCATCGAGATTCCGCTGCCCACGAGCGACGAGCGCCGGGAATTCATCGCGTCGGCCGCGGGCGAGAACTCCAAAGGCAAGCTCGGCTCGATGTCGATCGAAGGGCTCGCGCAGAATGCAGCCGGCCTTTCGCTGGTGAATCTCAACGTGCTCCTGTCGCAGGGCGGCAGCAGCCGGCCGCTGGACCTGGGCCAGTTCCGCAAGCTGAAGAAGAGCATGATCGAGCGGCAGTGCCAGGGGCTGGTCGAGTTCGTCGAGCCGCCTCACACGCTGGATCTGCTGGTCGGGCAGCCGGCGGCCAAGGCCCGGCTGGAGCAGGACGCGAAGTGGATCAGCGAAGGCCGGCTCGATACGGCGCCGATGGGCTACCTGTTTTGCGGCGCGGTCGGCACCGGCAAGACGTTCTTCGCCGAATGCTACGCCGGCTCGATCGGCATTCCGTGCCTGAAGCTGCGGAACTTCCGGTCCAAATACGTCGGCGAGACGGAAGGCAACCTGGAGCAGGTGCTGACCGTGCTGCGTTCGCTGGGCCCGGTCGTGGTGATCGTCGATGAGGCCGACGCCTCGCTGGGCAACCGGCAGTCCGACGGTGACTCGGGCACGTCCGGCCGCGTCTTTTCGATGATCGCCCAGCAAATGGGCGACACGCGCTATCGCGGGCGGATCATCTGGATGCTGCTGACCTGCCGCCCGGACCTCTTGCCGATCGACCTCAAGCGGCAGGGGCGGTGCGAAGTGCACATTCCGCTCTTTGCGCCGCACGATTCTTCCGAGATCGCGACGATGGTCGCGGCGATGGCCAGGAAGAACAAGGTCAAGCTGGCCGAGGGAGCGATCCCGGAGATCCCGGCCAACCGCGACCTCTCGGGCGCGGACCTGGAGAGCATCCTGCTGGGTGCGCGCCGCAAGGCGCTCGCGGCCGGCCGCGAAACGGTCGAGCGCGGCGACCTGGAATCCGCGCTAGAAGAGTTCATTCCATCGGCGCAGGGGCTGGAGAAGGAATTGCAGGAGTTGGCCGCCGTGCTGGAGTGCACCGAGCGGAACTTCCTGCCCCCCAACTGGCGCGACCGTATCGCCCAGCCTGGCGCCCGCCCGAAACTCCAGGAACGGCTGGTGGCCCTGCGCCAACTCGTGGAGGGTGACTGAGTCGGCCTGCGTCATGCTGGCTGAACGAAGTGCAGCGACAGCAGCTCCAGGATCTGTTCGATTGCTACCGGTTTGACCAGGTGATAGTCGAAGCCTGCTTCTTTGCCTCGGCGGATATCGGATTCCTGCCCGTAACCGGATAGCGCGATCAGGCACGCGCTTTGCAACCCTTTCATCCTTCGCAGGCCGAGGGCGACTTGATAGCCGTCGAGCCTGGGCAGCGCCAAGTCGAGCACGACCACCTCCGGGTGGAACTGCTCGGCGAGCGTCAAGGCTGCCCTTCCGTCATACACCGTCCGCACGTCGTGACCGAGTCGGCGCAGCAAACGCGTCAGACCATCGGCCGCGTCGACGAGATCATCGACGATGAGAATGCGCAAGCGGGGGAGCGCTTGCTTGCGCGCGGACGGTAGATGGCTGGACCGCCGGGGTTTGCGCATACGCGCCGAGCGCGGCGGGTTGGGGGAATTGCCAGACATGACGTGCTGCTTTGTGCCAGAGCATAACCGGCGCGGTCACGGACAATCTGTCCGGGGCCGTACCGACTGGCCTTGGATCGTTCACTTTGTTCGCAACTGTGCCGAACACCGGCCATTTTTAAACTTATGTCCACTTCAGCCCCCCAATCTCGAGCCCCGGAAAACCAGCTCCTCCGGTCCCTATACCCCGCCGAGTTGGACCGGCTGCGGAAGCTGTTGCAGCCCGTCGAGCTGGAGCAGCATGCGGTGGTTTTCGAGGCGGGGCAGGCCATGCCGCACGTCCTCTTCGTGGACGAAGGCATGATCTCCGTTGTGAGCACGATGGAAAACGGCGCGCGGATCGAAGTCGGCACGATCGGCAACGAAGGCGTCGCGGGGCTGGGCGCGATCCTGGGCGTGCTCAGCACCCCCTACCGCTACACCGTGCAAGTCGCCGGACGCGGCCGGCGGCTCAGCGCCGAGGCGCTCTTCGCCGAATTGCGGGGCGACCGCCAGCTGGCGCGGGTGCTCTACCGTTACTCCGCCGCCTTCGTGACGCAGGTCATGCAGGGCGTGGCCTGTAACGGCTTGCACTCCGTCGAGCAGCGCTGCTGCCGCTGGCTGCTCACCACGCAGGACCGGCTGGGATCGCAGGTGATCAATATCACGCACGATTTCCTGGCCCAGATGCTGGGCGTACGGCGGGCCAGCGTCACCGAGGTGCTGCGGCCGCTGCAAACCGAGGGTCTGATCCGCGCCCGCCGCGGCCAGGTCACGATCCTCGATCCCAAGCGCCTGGCGCTGTCGTCGTGCGAATGCTATCGCGTGATCCGCAACGAATATGAGCGGCTGCTGGGATGAGGGCCCGCGCCAGACGGATTTCATTTGGCGCGGGGAGCCGAGGCAGCAGGCAGATTGGATAATCGCTCTCGCTGGCAGCGGCCGAAGATAAGAGAGGCGGCTTTTCGCAGCGGCTGGCACCGGCCGGCTGCTAGCACCGCCAAGTCGCACCTGCCGAGATCGAGAAGGAAGGATCCGTGCCTCGGCTTTCGATCGTGATTCCCTGCCAGGGCGGCGCGGCGGAGTTCGACGCCACGCTCGTGTCGGTGTTGCAGAACCGGCCCGCGAACTGCGAAGTGCTGGTGGTGCACACCGAGCGCTACGACGATCCGTACGGCCTGGCGGCGGAAGTCGATTTCCAGCGCGCGAGCTGCCACAGCCTGGCAGGCCTGATCAACGCCGGGCTGGCCCAAGCGCGCGGCGAGATCGTTCACGTTCTGGGCTGCGGGCTGGAGGCGACGGAGGGTTGGACCGCTGCCGCCACGGCGCACTTCGACGACGCCGACGTCGCGGCGGTTTCGCCGCTGATCGTCGGACCGGACGGACAGGCCGTCGTAGCGGCAGGCGTGCAATTCACGCGCGGCGGCCGCCGCAAACTGGTGACGGATCGCCGCGTGCTCGATGCTGGCGCGGGCCGGCTGCGGGCCAGCGTGCTCGGTCCGCTTCTGACTGCTGCCTTTTTTCGCCGCGACGTGCTGGCGGCGCTGGACGGCCTCGATGAATCGATCGGCGACGAGCTGGCCGATGTCGAGGCCGCGCTTTCGATTCGAG